>NZ_JBWKZH010000008.1:0-122974 GCF_059424305.1 Hydrogenophaga sp. GW456-12-10-14-TSB4
GGGGTAAAGGCGGGAGGCATGGTGCCAGTTTCGCCGGAGCTGGCGGTATTTGCAACCTGCATGGCAGACCGGCCCTCATCCGCGTGTCTATCCTCCACAATGCCCCGAAACACCACAACGGATGCCGCCATGCCGATCCTGGAGACACAACTCAACGCCCGTTCCGCCGACTTCCAGGCCAATGCCCAGGCCATGCAGGTGGTGGTCGACGACCTCAAGGCCCAGATCGCCAAAGCCACCCTCGGTGGTGGTGAGGCCGCCCGTGCCAAACACACGGCGCGGGGCAAGCTGCTGCCGCGCGACCGCGTGCAGATGCTGCTGGACCCGGGCACGCCGTTTCTGGAGCTCAGCCCGCTCGCGGCGCTCAACATGTACCCCGACCGCGATGGCACCGACAGCGCGCCCTGCGCCGGTGTGATCGCCGGCATCGGCCGCGTCAGCGGGGTGGACTGCCTGATCGTCTGCAACGACGCCACGGTGAAGGGCGGCACCTACTACCCGATGACGGTGAAGAAACACCTTCGGGCGCAGGAGGTGGCGATGCAGAACAACCTGACCTGCATCTACCTGGTGGACTCGGGCGGCGCCAACCTGCCGAACCAGGACGACGTGTTTCCCGACCGCGAGCACTTCGGGCGCATCTTCTACAACCAGGCCAACATGAGCGCCAACGGCATCGCGCAGATCGCGGTCGTGATGGGCTCGTGCACCGCGGGCGGCGCCTATGTGCCCGCCATGAGCGACGAGACCATCATCGTCAAGAATCAGGGCACCATCTTCCTGGGAGGCCCGCCGCTGGTGAAGGCCGCCATCGGCGAGATCGTGAGCGCCGAAGACCTGGGCGGCGGTGATGTGCACACGCGCCTCTCCGGCGTGGCCGACCACCTGGCACAGAACGATGCGCACGCGCTCGCGCTCGCGCGCCAGGCCGTGGCCACGCTCAACCGCCGCAAGGTCGCCACGCAGGCCCTGCGCGAACCGCGCGCGCCGTTGAACGACCCCAAGGAAATCTACGGGGTCATCCCGGTCGACACGCGCAAGCCCTACGACGTGCGCGAGATCATCGCCCGCGTGGTCGATGGCAGCGAGTTCCACGAGTTCAAGGCGCGCTACGGCGCCACCCTGGTCTGCGGCTTCGCGCACATCGAGGGCATGCCCATCGGCATCGTCGCCAACAACGGCGTGCTGTTCTCCGAGAGCGCGCAGAAAGGCGCGCACTTCATCGAGCTGTGCTGCCAGCGCAAGGTGCCGCTGCTGTTCCTGCAGAACATCACGGGTTTCATGGTCGGCCGCAAGTACGAGAGCGAGGGCATCGCGCGCCACGGCGCCAAGATGGTCACGGCCGTGGCCACCGCGCAGGTGCCCAAGTTCACCATCATCATCGGCGGCAGCTATGGTGCAGGCAACTACGGCATGTGCGGCCGGGCCTACAGCCCGCGCTTCCTCTGGATGTGGCCCAACGCGCGCATCAGCGTCATGGGCGGCGAGCAGGCCGCCAGCGTGCTGGCCACCGTGCGGCGCGACGGCATCGAGGGCAAGGGCGGCAGCTGGAGCGCCGAGGAAGAGGCGAAATTCAAGCAGCCGCTGCTCGACCAGTTTGCCCACCAGTCGCACCCGTACTACGCCAGTGCCCGCCTGTGGGACGACGGCGTGATCGATCCGGCCGACACGCGCCGCGTGCTCGGTCTCGCGCTGTCCGCCACCCTGAATACGCCGATCGGCGAGCCGAAGTTCGGCGTCTTCCGCATGTGAGGGCGCCATGAACACGACCATCTACGACAACCCCGACCACGAACTGCTGCGCGACCAGGTCGCGCGTTTTCTGGAACGCGAAGTGGAACCGCACGCGGCCGCCTGGGAAGAGACCGGCATGGTGCCGCGCGACGTGCTGCGCCGCATGGGCCAGGCCGGCTTGCTGGGCCTGATGTTCGAGGGCGAGCACGGTGGTGGTGACGCCGACGCGCTGACCAACCTGGTGTTCGCCGAAGCCCTGTCGCAGTCCACCTTCGCCGGTTTCATCATCACCGTGCTGGTGCACACCGACATGGCCGGCCCGCACCTGCACCACGCGGGCAACGCGGCGCAGAAGGCGAAGTACCTGAAGAAGGTCACGGCGGGCGAGATGATCACGGCGGTGGGCATCACCGAACCCGGCGCGGGCTCCGACGTGGCGGGCATCCGCACCACGGCGCGCAAGGAAGGCAACGAGTGGGTGCTCAACGGCACCAAGATGTTCATCACCAACGGCGTGCACGCCGACCTGTACTTCGTCGCTGCCAAGACCGGCACCGCGCGCCACGACGTGACCATGTTCATCGTCGAGAAGGGCACACCGGGCTTCTCGGTCGGCCGCGCGCTCAAGAAGACCGGCTGGCTCTCCAGCGACACGGCCGAACTCGTGTTCGACAACGTGCGCATCCCGGAAGAGAACCTGCTGGGCGAGCAGGGCAAGGGCTTCTACTCGGTCATGAAGAACTTCCAGACCGAACGCATCGCGCTGGCGGCCATGGCCGTCGGCCATTGCACGCAAGCCCTGAAGCTCACGCTGGACTATGTGCGCCAGCGCCAGGCCTTCGGCGCCACGCTGTGGGACAAGCAGACCATCCGCCAGCGCCTCTCGATGCTCGACGCCAAGACGCGCGCGGCGCGCCAGTTCATGTACCACTGCGCCTGGAGCGTGACCCAGGGCCACGACATCGTGCAAGAGGTCTCCATGCTCAAGGCCCTCACCGGCGAACTCGTCAACGAGGTGGTGCAGACCTGCCAGCAGTTCCACGGCGGCATGGGCTTCATCCGCGAGACCGCGATCGAGCGCCTGTGGCGCGACGCGCGCGTGCTCGCGATCGGCGGCGGCGCCACCGAGGTGATGCTCGAAGAAGTGGCGAAGAGGTACTGAACATGAGCGATGTGATCGACGTTTCCCGCCCCACGCCGCATGTGGCGAAGGTGTGGCTCAACCGCCCCGACGTGCGCAACGCCTTCAACGACGACGTGATCGCCGCGCTCACCGCGACCTTCACCGAACTGTCGAAAGACAAGACCCTGCGCGTGGTCGTGCTCGGCGCGCACGGCAAGGCCTTCTGCGCCGGGGCCGACCTGAACTGGATGAAGACCATGGCCGGCTACAGCTGGGACCAGAACCGCGCCGACGCGCAGCAGCTGGCCGACATGCTGTGGACGCTGGACCAGTGCCCGGTGCCGGTGGTCGGCCGCATCCAGGGCGACTGCTATGCCGGCGGCATGGGGCTGGCGGCCATCTGCGACGTGCTGGTGGCGGTGGAGGGGGCGACCTTCTGTCTGTCCGAAGCGCGCCTGGGCCTGCTGCCCGCCACCATCAGCCCCTACGTGGCGCGCGCCCTGGGTGTGCAGGCCTCGCGCCGCTACATGGTGACGGCCGAACGCTTCAGCGCGGTGCGCGCGCACGCGCTGGGCATGGTGCACGAACTGGCCACGCCCGAGACGCTGGACGCCAAGGTGGACGAGATCGTCGCCACGCTGGTGGCCAACGGCCCCAAGGCCGCGCGCGAATGCAAGCGCCTGGTGCGCGACGTGGGTGGTCAGCCCATCACCGAAGCCCTGCGCAGCGAGACCGCGCGCCGCATCGCGGACGTGCGCGCCAGCGACGAAGGCCGCGAAGGCCTGCAGTCTTTCCTGCAGAAGCGCCCGCCCGGCTGGTTGCCAACGGCCTGATCCGGGGAGACCGCGCCATGGCCGACTGGTTCCACACCCTGGGCACGCCCGAGCTGCTGGCGCTCGCGGGCGCGCTCGGCTGGGCCAGCGGTTTTCGCCTGTACGCCGTGGTGTTCATCGTCGGCCTGGCCGGTGCCCTGGGCTGGATGGAACTGCCCGCCGGCCTGCAGGCGCTGCAGCACCCGGTGCTGCTGGGCACGGCCGGCTTCATGCTCTTCGTCGAGTTCTTCGCCGACAAGATCCCGGTGGTCGATTCGCTCTGGGACATGGTCAACAGCGTGGTGCGCATTCCGGCCGGCGCGGCGCTCGCCGCCGGCGTGTTCGGGGCCGACAGCGGCACCGTGGCGCTGGCTGCCGCGCTGCTGGGTGGCACGCTCGCCGCCACCAGCCAGGCCGCCAAGACCACCACGCGCGCGGCCATCAACAGCTCGCCCGAGCCGTTCTCCAACCTGGGCATGAGCCTGGTCGAGGACGGCCTGGTGGTCGGCGCGGTCTGGCTCGCCACCAGCCACCCGCTGGTCTTCGTCGTGTTGCTCGCGATCACCGTCGTGCTGATGTGGATCGCCACCTGGATGCTTTTCAAGTTCCTGCGCGCGGTGTTCCGCCGCGTGCGCTCCTTCTTCACCGCCACCGCCTAGGAAGTCCCATGTTCCACAAGATCCTGATTGCCAACCGGGGCGAGATCGCCTGCCGCGTCGCCGCCACCGCGCGCCGCCTGGGCGTGAAGACCGTCGCTGTCTACTCGGATGCCGACGCGCGCGCCAAGCACGTGGCCGCCTGCGACGAGTCGGTGCACATCGGCGGCTCGGCGCCCAAGGAAAGCTACCTGCAGTGGGAGCGCATCATCGCCGCCGCCCAGGCCACGGGCGCGCAGGCCATCCACCCGGGCTACGGCTTCCTGAGCGAGAACGAAGCCTTCGCCAACGCCTGCGTGAAGGCCGGTCTGGTCTTCATCGGCCCGCCGTCGTCGGCCATCGAGGCCATGGGCCTGAAGGCCGAATCCAAACGGCTGATGGAAAAGGCCGGCGTGCCGCTGGTGCCCGGCTACCACGGTGCCGACCAGGACCCGGCCCTGCTGCAGCGCGAGGCCGACCGCATCGGCTACCCCGCGCTCATCAAGGCCAGCGCGGGCGGCGGCGGCAAGGGCATGCGCGTGGTCGAGAAGAGCGAGGACTTTGCCGCCGCGCTCGCCAGCTGCCAGCGCGAGGCGCGCAACAGCTTCGGCAGCGACGCGGTGCTGATCGAAAAATACGTGCAGCGCCCGCGCCACATCGAGATCCAGGTGTTTGGCGACACGCAGGGCGACTGCGTCTACCTGTTCGAGCGCGACTGCTCGGTGCAGCGCCGCCACCAGAAAGTGCTGGAAGAAGCGCCCGCACCGGGCATGACGCCCGAGCTGCGCGCCCAGATGGGCGCGGCCGCCGTGGCGGCGGCCAAGGCGGTGAACTACGTGGGCGCGGGCACGGTGGAGTTCATCGTCGAGCAGCCCGAGGGCTATGCCCATCCCGAGGCCATGCGCTTCTACTTCATGGAAATGAACACCCGCCTGCAGGTGGAGCACCCGGTGACCGAGGCCATCACCGGCCTGGACCTGGTGGAATGGCAGCTGCGCGTGGCCAGCGGCGAGCCGCTGCCGCTGAAGCAGGAAGACCTGCGCATCCACGGCCACGCCATCGAGGCGCGCATCTGCGCCGAAACGCCGGACAACAACTTCCTGCCCGCCACCGGCACGCTCACCGTCTACCGCAAGCCGGCCTGCACCAGCTTCGAGCGCGGCACGGTTCGGGTGGACGACGGCGTGCGCGAGGGCGACACCATCAGCCCGTTCTACGACTCGATGGTCGCCAAACTGATCGTGCACGGCGCCACGCGCGAAGAAGCCCTGTCGCGGCTGGATGCGGCGCTGGCCGAGACGCGCATCGTCGGCCTCTCGACCAACGTGCAGTTCCTGCGCCACGTGGTCACCAGCCGCGCGTTCGCCCAGGCCGAGCTGGACACCGCCTTGATCCCGCGCGAGGCCGCCGCCCTGTTCCACCAGGACAAGGTGGGCCTGCCGCTGGCCGTGGCCGCCGCCGTGGCGCAGACCCTGGTGGCCGAGCGCGCGGTCGAAGGCGCCGACCCGTTTTCGCGCCGCGACGGCTGGCGCCCGCACGGCATCACCGTGCGCCGTTTCGATTTCGAGTACCAGGGCGAAGCCCTGCTGGCGCACCTGAGCTACCTGCATGACGGCGCGCTGCAGCTCGCCGTGGGCGAGGTGAACGCGCTGCTGGACTTCGTGGCGCTGCCGGCCGACACCGGCACCCGCATGGACCTGCGCTTCAACGGCCAGCGCCAGACGGTGCAGACCTGGCAGGTGGACGAGCACGTGCACGTGTTCTGCGCCCTGGGCGCTGCCCAGATCGAGGAGATCGACGCCCTGGCCCACGCGGGCGAGGCCGCCGCCGAAGGCGGGCGCCTGACCGCACCCATGCCGGGCAAGGTGGTGTCGTTCGCGGTCAAGGCCGGCGACGTGGTGACCAAGGGCCAGGCGCTGGCCGTGATGGAGGCCATGAAGATGGAGCACACCATCGCCGCGCCGGCCGACGGCACCGTGGCCGAGCTGCTCTACGCGCCGGGCGACCAGGTGAACGAGGGGGCCGAATTGCTCAAGCTCTCGGTGGGCTGACAGCGCTGTCGCGCGAGGCCGCTTAAGCTCGCCGCATGAACATCACCTTCTGCTGCGCCAACACCCGGGTCGGCCCCTGGCTGGCCGACCTGCGCCTGGCCTTGCCCCAGGCCGACGTTTCCGAATGGCAACCCGGCGCGCCCCAGGCCGACCACGCGGTGGTCTGGGCGCCGCCGCAACAATTCATGGACGAACAGCCCGGTCTCAAGGGCCTGTTCAACATCGGCGCGGGCGTGGACGCGCTGCTCAAGCTCAAGCTGCCGCCCGGTGCGAAGGTGGTGCGGCTCGACGACGCCGGCATGTCGGTGCAGATGGCCGAGTACGTGTGCCACGCCGTGATCCGACACTTCCGCGAGTTCGACGCCTACGAGGCCGACGTGGCGCAGGGCCAGTGGTCGTACCGCAAGCCGCGCCTGCGGGCCGATTTCCCCGTCGGCGTGATGGGTCTGGGGGTGTTGGGCGAGCGCGTGGCCCAGGCCCTGCGCCAGTTCGATTTCCCGGTGCACGGCTGGAGCCGTTCGCCCAAGGCGATCGACGGCGTGACCTGCCACGCCGGTCACGCGGCCTTCGACAGCTTCCTGGCCTCGTGCCGCGTGCTGGTGAACCTGCTGCCGCTCACGCCCGAGACGCGCGACATCCTCAACCGCGAAACGCTTTCGCGCCTGCGGCCCGAGGCCTATGTCATCAACGTCGCGCGCGGCGACCACCTGGTGGAAGACGACCTGCTCGCGCTGCTGGAGAGCGGCCACCTGGCCGGCGCCACGCTCGACGTGTTCCGCACCGAGCCGCTGCCCGCCCAGCATGGTTTCTGGAAACACCCGAAAATCACGGTCACGCCCCACACCTCGGCGCGCACGCTGCGCGAGGAAAGCATCGCCCAGATTGCCGGCAAGATCCTCGCCTTTGAACGCGGCGATCCGATTGCCGGCGTGGTGGATGCCACTCGGGGTTACTGACCCTCTCGAAAGCCTCCCATGAAACTGCCCTCCCGCGTCCAGCTCATCGACGTTGGCCCTCGCGACGGCCTGCAGAACGAAAAGCAGCCGGTGCCCGCGGCCGTCAAGGTCGAGCTGGTGCACCGCCTGCAGGCCGCCGGCCTGAAAGAGATCGAGGTCACCAGCTACGTGAGCCCCAAGTGGGTGCCGCAGATGGCCGACAACCACGAGGTCATGGGAGGCATCCGGCGCCAGGGCGGCATCCGCTACTCGGTGCTCACGCCCAACCTCAAGGGCTATGAGGCCGCCGTGGCCGACAAGCCCGACGAGATCGTGGTGTTCGGCGCGGCCAGCGAGGCCTTCAGCCAGAAGAACATCAACTGCTCGATCGCCGAGAGCATCGAGCGCTTCGCGCCCGTGGTCGAGGCCGCGCGCGCGGCCGGCATCGCCGTGCGCGGTGCCATGAGCTGCACCGTGGGCTGCCCCTACGAAGGCGAGATTGCGCCCGAGCGCGTGGCGTACCTCGCCGGCCTCATGAAGGGCATCGGTGTGCAGCGCGTGGACGTGGCCGACACCATCGGCGTGGGCACGCCGCGCAAGGTGCAGGCCGCGATGGAGGCCACGCTGAAGCACTACGGCATCGACGCCGTCTCGGGCCACTTCCACGACACCTACGGCCAGGCGCTGTCCAACACCCTGGCCGCGCTGGAGATGGGGGTCTGGAACTTCCAGTCCTCCGTGTCCGGCCTGGGCGGCTGCCCCTACGCCAAGGGCGCCACCGGCAACGTGGCGACCGAAGACGTGGTCTACCTGCTGCAGGGCATGGGCATCGCCACCGGCATCGACCTCGACGCGCTGGTGGACGCTGGCGTCTACATCAGCGAACAGCTCGGCCGGCCCACCGGCTCGCGCGTGGCTCGCGCATTGCTCGCCAAGCGCGCGGGCTGAAGGAAATTCGCATGGAACTGCAATTCTGGATGGCGTATTTCGTGGCCTCGTGGGCCATCGCGCTGTCGCCCGGTTCGGGCGCGGTGCTGTCGATGACGCACGGCCTGGCCTATGGCGTGAAGAAGACCAGTGTGACCATCGCGGGCCTGCAGCTGGGGCTGGCGGTGATCCTGCTGGTGGCCGGCGTGGGGGTGGGCGCCTTGCTGCTGGCCTCGGCCACCGCCTTCACCGTGGTGAAGTTTGCGGGCGCGGGTTACCTGATCTGGCTCGGCTTCAACCAGTGGCGCGCCCGCGTGGGCGTGGTGCCCGAGGCGGACGGGGCGGCGCCGGCCCGGGTGGCCGTGCCCTCGGTGCGCGAGCGCTTCGTCATGGGTTTCTTCACCAACGTGACCAACCCCAAGGGGATCGTGTTCATGGTGGCCGTGCTGCCGCAGTTCATCGACCCCAGGCGCGGCCTCTGGCTGCAGTTGCTGATCCTGCTGGCCACCACGGTGGTGGTGGACCTGATCGTGATGCACGGCTACGCCTTCCTCGCCTCGCGCGCCCAGCGCTGGCTCGCCACCGCCCGCGCCCGGCGCGCGCAGAACCGCGTGTTCGGCGGCGTGCTCATGGCCATGGGCGCGAGCCTGCTGCTCGTCAAACGCGCTGCCTGAAGGACCGAACCATGTGTGGAGCCGAATTGCAGGCCTTGCCTGAGACCGTGCGGCGTGTGGCGCGCGTGTTGCAGGACGCGGGCCATGCCCACGCCCCTGTGATGCTCGACGATGCCGCGCGCACCGCGCAGCAGGCGGCCGATGCCCTGGGCGTGGCCCTGGGCCAGATCGCCAAGAGCATCATCTTCCGCCGCAAGAGCGATGACGCGGCCGTGCTGGTCATCACCTCGGGCGACCTGCGGGTGGACGAGAAGAAGGTGCAGGCCCTGGTGTGCGCCGATGGCGGCAAGCTCGGCCGGGCCGACGCCGACTTCGTCAAGGCGCGCACCGGCTTTTCCATCGGCGGTGTCTCGCCGCTGGCGCACGCGGTGGCGCCCGTCACGCTGATCGACGCGCAGCTCTCGCGCTTTGGCGAGATCTGGGCCGCGGCCGGCCACCCGCACGCCGTGTTCCGCCTGAGCCCCGTGGAACTCCAGTCGCTGACCGGCGCGCCGGTGCACGACGTCACCGTGGCGGCCTGAACCCATGGCCCTCGAAACCCCCGCGATCACCCTTCAGGCCGCGCGCCGCCGCGCCGGGCTCCGGCCGGGCGTGCCTTCGCCGTGCATCTCGGTCTGCGAGATGGACGAAGCCCGCAGCCGCTGCAAGGGGTGCTTCCGCACGCTGGAAGAAATCGGTTTCTGGAGCCGTGCCAGCGATGCGGACAAGTTGGTGATCTGGCAGCAGATCGAAGCCCGGCAACTGGCCCCCTGATGCCCTCGCACACGAGATCTTCATGACCGACATCGCCTTCTTCTACGACCCGATCTCGCCTTACGCCCATCTGGCGTTCGAGCGGCTGCCCGAGGCCCTCATGGGCCACAGTGTGCAGGTGCGCTACCGGCCCGTGCTGTTCGCCGCGCTGCTCAAGGCGCACGGCCAGCTGGGCCCGGCGGAGATCCCGGCCAAGCGCGACTGGACCTACCGCCACGTGAGCTGGCTGGGACACCACCACGGCGTGGCGCTCGAGATGCCGGCCGCGCATCCGTTCAACCCGCTGCCCCTGCTGCGCCTGGGCCTGGCCTGCGCGACGGACGACGCGCCGGGCGAGACCAACCGCTACGTTACCGAGCTGCTGTTCCGCCATGTCTGGCGCGGCGGGCTCGACGCCGCCGACCCGGCGCGCCTGGCCGCGTTGCAGGCCCTGCTGCAGGACCACATGGCGCAGCGCGGCAAGCCGTGGCACGCGCCCGACAGCGAGGTGGTCAAGCAGCGCCTGCGCGCCAACACCGACGAAGCGCTCGCGCTCGGCCTGTTCGGCGTGCCGGCGATGGTGGTGGACGGCCGCGTGTTCTGGGGGCAGGACGCTCTGCCCATGCTGCGCGCCTACCTGGACGGCGATGCCTGGTTCGACACCCAGTGGGACGCGGCGGCGCAGCGGCCCGAGGGCGTGCGCCGGCCTCAGGCCTGAAACGCCGCGGCCACGCCCATCACTTCGCCGGTGTGGGCCGCCTCGTAGCCCTTCAAGGCGGCCACGCGCGCGCGGAACCCCGGTGAGCGCAGCACCGTGAGCACCGGGCGCAGCTCGGCGCGGTCCAGCGCGTCGGCCGGCAGCGCGAAGAAGTAGCGCTCCTTCAGCAACGGAATGAAATGCAGGCCGAAGCGGTGCGCGGCGGTCTGCACGCCGATGCCCACGTCGGCCATGCCGCTGGCCACATAGGCGGCCACGGCGGCGTGGGTGAGCTCGGTGTTGTCGTAACCCGCCACCGCCTGCGGCGCGATGCCTTCGCGCTTGAGCAGCAGGTCGGTCAACACCCGCGTGCCCGAGCCCTCGGGCCGGTTGACGAAGCGCAGCCCGGGCCGCGCGAGGTCGCCCAGGCCGCGCAGGCCCAGCGGGTTGCCCGCCGCCACGAACAGCCCCTGTGTGCGCACCGCCAACTGCACCAGCAGGTGCTGGTCGGGCTTGAGCCAGGTCAGGTAGCGCCGGGCGGCGGCCGCCTCGAACTCGCCCAGCGGCACGTGAAAGCCCGCCAGCTCGCAGTCGCCCTGCGCGAGCGCGGCCACGGCCTCCAGGCTGCTGCGGTAGCGCAGCTCCACCGGCACCTGGCGCGCCGCCAGCTGCTCGCGCAAGGCGGCCACCGCGAAGCCGTGGCTGGCGTGCAGGCGCGGCACGGCGCGCTGGCGGCGCTGCACGCGCCCGAGCTCGCCTTCGAGTTCCGAGGCCAGCGACTCCAGCAAGGGCTGCAGGCGCGCACCGATGCGCGCATCGGCCCAGATGAGTTTTTCGCCCAGCGGCGTGAGCACCGAGCCGCGCCCGCGCCCGCGCACCAGCAAAGGCTGGCCGAACAGCTGCTCGGCCTGCTGCAGCAGGCCCCAGGCATGGCGGTACGACAGGCCCAGCTCGCGCCCGGCCTGCGAGATGCTGCCCGAACCCTGAACCGCCGCGAGCAGGCCGAGCAAGGTGTTGGCGTCGAGCGCGGGGCCGTCTTCCTGGCTGACGCGCCATTGGGGCTGGAGGGTGATGCGCAGCATGGGGAAGCCCGACTTTATGAACTGTCAAACATATTAAAACAACCCATACGGTGCTACGCTGAAAAGATGAGCAGAACGACAGCCCACGAGACCCCTGAACGCCCCACGGGCAGCGTGATTCCCATCCGTCCGATCGAGGCGATGGGGCGCGGCAAGGCGCGCCACACGCCCAAGGGGCGGCAGACCTCGCCCGAGGCGCGAGCGCGCGTGGCCGCGCTGTGCGAAGGCCTGGCGCCGCGCGCCGACCTGCTGATCGAGCACCTGCACCGCCTGCAGGACGCCGAGGGCGCGCTGCGCCACGGCCACCTGGCCGCGTTGGCCGAGCGCCTGCGGCTGAGCCAGGTCGAGGTGTTCGAGGTCGCGAGCTTCTACCACCACTTCGAGATCGTGGACGACGCCGCGCCCGTGCCGCAGACCGTGGTGCGCGTGTGCACCAGCCTCTCGTGCGCCATGGCCGGCGGCGAGGCCTTGCTGGCCGATCTGCAGACCACGCTGGCGGGCGATGCCACGGTGCGCGCGCAGGCCGCGCCCTGCATCGGCCAGTGCCATGTGGCGCCCGCCGCCTGCGTGGGCCAGCGGCAACTGCCGCAGGCCAGCGTGGCAGGCGTGCAGGCCTTGCTCGCCAGCGGCGAGACCGGGCCGCGCCAGTTGCCCGAGCCAGCCGGCTCTGAATTCAAACAGCTGCGGAGCCTGCTCGCGGGTGCGCTCAGCGCCGAACAGGTCCTGACCGAATTGAAAGCCTCCAACCTGCGCGGCCTGGGCGGCGCGGGCTTCCCGTCCTGGCGCAAGTGGGAGACGGTGCGCGCGCAGCCCGGCCCGCGCCACATGGTGGTCAACATCGACGAAGGCGAGGTCGGCACCTTCAAGGACTGGCAGGTGCTCAGCAGCGCCACGGCCGGCGCGCCGCAGATGCTCGAAGGCCTGCTGATCGCCGCCCAGGTGGTGGGCATCTCGCACGCCTGGATCTACCTGCGCGACGAATACCACGACGTGCGCGAACTGCTCACGCGCGAACTCGCCCGGCTCGACGCCACCCTGCAGGCACTGGCCGCCCAGCACCCCGGCTACACGCCCCCGCGCATCGAGCTGCGGCGCGGCGCGGGCGCTTACATCTGCGGCGAAGAATCGGCGCTGATCGAATCGGTGGAAGGCAAGCGCGGGCTGCCGCGCCTCAAGCCGCCCATCGTGGCCATGCACGGCGTGTTCGGTCGGCCCACGCTGGCGCACAACCCCGAAACCCTGTGGTGGCTGCCGCTGATCCTGGAGAAGGGCGGTGCCTGGCTGGCGGGCGAAGGCCTGCGCGGGCGCACCGGCCTGCGGCGCTTCTCGGTCTCGGGCCGCGTGAACAAGCCGGGCGTGCACCTGGCGCCCGCCGGCATCACCTTGCGCGAGCTCGTCGACGAACACGCGGGTGGCATGACCGAAGGTCACACGCTCTACGCCTACCTGCCGGGCGGCGCCTCGGGCGGCATCCTGCCCGCCTCGCTGGCCGACGTGCCGCTGGACTTCGACACCCTGGTCGACCACGGCAGCTTCATCGGCTCCATGGCCGTGGTGGTGATGAGCCAGCACGACACGGCGCGCGGCGCCGCGCTCAACCTCATGCAGTTCTTCGAGCACGAGTCCTGCGGCCAATGCACGCCCTGCCGCGCCGGCACCACGAAAGCGGTGCAGCTCATGCACGCGCCGGTGTGGGATGCGCCGCTGCTCGGGGAGCTCTCGCAGGTGATGCGCGACGCCAGCATCTGCGGCCTGGGCCAGGCCGCGCCCAACCCGGTGGACAGCGTGCTGCGCTTCTTTGCCCATGAAGTGAACGCCGGAGGTGCGGCATGAAGACCGACGACCTGCCCCTGGACGCGACGCCGATCGCCTTCACCCTCAACGGCCGCGCGCTGGAGGCCGCGCCTGGCGAGAGCATTCTGAAAGCCGCGCAGCGCGCCGGCGTCGAGATTCCGCACCTGTGCCACAAGGACGGCTTGCGCAGCCCCGGCAACTGCCGCGCCTGCGTGGTCGACATCGAAGGCGAGCGCGTGCTCGCGCCCTCGTGCTGCCGCGCGCCCAGCGCCGGCATGGTGGTGCACAGCGACAACGCCCGCGCCAGCGCCGCGCAGAAGACGGTGCTGGAGCTGCTGCTGTCCGACGCGCCGGACACCGGCGCGCTCAAATTCGACAGCGAGCTGGCGCACTGGGCCGAGGTGGCCGGCGCCTTGCCCGGGCGCTTCCCCGCGCGCGCCGCCGCCGTGCACGACGGGAGCCACCCGGCGATGGCGGTCAACCTGGACGCCTGCATCCAGTGCACGCGCTGCATCCGCGCCTGCCGCGAGACCCAGGGCAACGACGTGCTGGGCCTGGCCTTCCGGGGCGGCCACGCGCAGATCGTGTTCGACCAGAACGACCCCATGGGCGCCAGCACCTGCGTGGCCTGCGGCGAGTGCGTGCAGGCCTGCCCCACGGGGGCCATTGCCCCGGCCAATGGCGCCTTCGCCAAACCCTCGCAGCAGCAGGTCGATTCGGTCTGCCCCTTCTGCGGCGTCGGTTGCCAGCTCACCTACCACGTCAACGACGGCAGGATCGAACACGTCGAAGGCATTGCCGGGCCGGCCAACGAAGGCCGCCTGTGCGTCAAGGGCCGCTTCGGCTTCGACTACGCGCACAGTCCCGAGCGCCTCACGCGCCCGCTGATCCGCCGCGCCGGCGCGCCCAAGGACCCGCACGGTGAGCTGCGCCGCCTCACGCCCGAGCAGGTGCGCGAGCGCTTTCGCGAAGCCAGCTGGGACGAGGCACTGGACGCCGCCGCCGCGGGCTTCCGGAAGGCCATGGCCGCCACACCGGCGCGCGGGCGCCAGGGCCCGGTGGCCGGCTTCGGTTCGGCCAAGGGCACGAACGAAGAGGCGTACCTGTTCCAGAAGCTGATCCGCACCGCGTTCGACACGCACAACGTGGACCACTGCACCCGCCTGTGCCACGCCTCCAGCGTGGCCGCGCTGATGGAGGGCCTGGGCTCGGCGGTCGTCACCAACCCGCTGCGCGACGTGCAGCACGCCGATTTCGTGCTGCTGATCGGCGCCAACCCGGCACAGAACCACCCCGTGGGCGCGACCTGGATCAAGAACGCGGTGAAGAAGAACGGCATGAAGCTGGTGCTCGCCGACCCGCGCCGCACCGAGCTCGCGCGCCACAGCTGGAAGCACCTGGGTTTCAAGTCCGGCACCGACGTGGCCCTGCTCAACGCGCTGCTGCACACCATCGTGTTCGAGGGCCTCACCGACCCGGCCTACATCGAGGCCCACACGCTGGATTTCGCGCAGCTCAAGGCGCACCTGGTGGACTTCTCGCCCGAGGCGATGGCGCCGGTCTGCGGCATCGACGCGGCCACGCTGCGCGAGGTCGCGCGCGCCTACGCCACGGCGAAGAACGCCATGATCCTCTGGGGCATGGGCATCAGCCAGCACACGCACGGCACCGACAACGCGCGCTGCCTGATCGCGCTCGCGCTGGTCACCGGCCAGATCGGTCGGCCCGGCACCGGCTTGCACCCGTTGCGCGGCCAGAACAACGTGCAGGGCGCGAGCGACGCCGGCCTCATCCCCATGGTGCTGCCCGACTACCAGCGCGTGGCCGACGGCCCGGCGCGCGAGAAGGCCGAACGCCTGTGGAACCTGGCGCCCGGCACGCTGGGCAGCGAACCCGGCCTGACGGTGGTGGAGATCGTCGACGCGGCCTACCGCAAGGAGATCCGTGCCATGCTGATCCAGGGCGAGAACCCGGCCATGAGCGACCCCGACGCGGCCCACGCGCGCGAAGCGCTCGCGGGGCTGGACCACCTGGTGGTGCAGGACATCTTCCTCACCGAAACCGCCAGCCTGGCCGACGTGGTGCTGCCCGCCACCGCCTGGCCCGAGAAGACCGGCAGCGTGACCAACACCGACCGCTGCGTGCAGCTCGGCCGCAAGGCCGTGCCCGCGCCGGGCGACGCGCGCGCCGACGCCTGGATCACCGAACAGCTCGCGCGCCGCCTGGGCCTGGGCTGGACCTACGGCGTTGCCGCCGACGGCAGCGGGACGGACGATGCGCGCCAGGGCATCGGCGCGGTGTACGAGGAGATGCGCGCACTCATGCCCAGCATCGCCGGCCTCTCCTGGGCGCGGCTGCGGCGCGAGGGGGCGGTGACTTACCCGGTGGCGGACGACGCCGACCCCGGCCAGCCGGTGGTGTTCATCGACGGTTTTCCCACCCCCACGGGCCGCGCCTCGCTGGTGGGCGCGGTGCTCACGCCGCCGGCCGAACAGCCCGACGTCGAGTTCCCTCTGGTGCTCATCACCGGTCGCCAGCTCGAACACTGGCACACCGGCAGCATGACGCGGCGCAGCGGCGTGCTCGATGCGCTCGAACCCAGCCCGGTGGTGAGCCTGCACCCCGAGACCGCCCAGCGGCTCGGGCTGTGGGCAGGCGCGCAAGCGCAGGTGCGTTCCCGGCGCGGCGAGGTGGCCCTGCCGGTGCGGATCGACGAAGGCATGCCGCGCGAGACCGCCTTCATTCCCTTCGCCTACGCCGAGGCCGCGGCCAACCTGCTCACCAACCCCGCCCTGGACCCGGTGGGCAAGATCGCGGAATTGAAGTACTGTGCGGTGGACGTGCGACCTGTTGTCGCGCGCGATCCGGCCCGTCATTGACCTGCCTCAACGCAGCAGCTTGACGGGGCTCCTACGATGAACCCTCCGCCCGACGGGTGGGGCGGTTCACATCTCAATCAAGGAGAGCCACCATGTTCAAGAAAATTCTCGTGCCCACCGATGGTTCCACCCTGGCCGCGCAGGCCACCACGGTCGCGCTGGGGCTGGCCAAGAGCCTGAACGCGCAGATCATCGGCGTCAACGTGATCGACCCATTTCCCTACATCGGCATCGGCGATGCCTCGGCCGTGGGCCTGCAGGCCTACCTGACCGAGGCCAAGGCCGCGGCCGGCCAGGCGCTGGACGCGGTGCGCAAGGCCTGCGAGGCCCAGGGCGTGGTGTTCGCAGCGGGTGACACCATCGAGCGCAACGTGGTCTACGAAGGCATCATCGAAACGGCCGACGCCGAAGGCTGCGACCTGATCGTGATGGGCTCCCATGGCCGCCAGGGCGTGAAAGCCCTCATTCTGGGCAGCGTGGCCCAGAAGGTGCTCACCCACGCGAAGGTGCCGGTGCTGATCGTGAAGGGCTGATCAGCGGCGGAATTTGCCGGAGGCGTCCACGATCGACAGATCGGCGAAGTCCAGCCCGGTGTGGTTGCTCGGGCTGTAGTGCACGGTCAGGCCGCCGATGTCGTAGTTGCGCAGGTTCTCCAGCGCGTCGCGCAGGGCCACCGGCGTGGGGCTGGGTCCGGCGCGGCGCAGGCCTTCGGTCAGCACCTTGGCGGCGGCGTAGCCCTCCATCATGGCGGGCGACACGCCGGCCAGGCCCTTGGCCTTGGCGAACTCCTGCGCCTCCTTGATCAAGGCGTAGGCCACGGAGCGCTCGTTGGGAAACACCTGGGTCACGATCACGCCGCGCGCGTGCTCGCCCAGCAGCTTGATGAAACCGTCCGAGGCGTTGTTCGAGAGCGTGACCACCTGCGCGCGCGAGCCGGCGGTGCGCACCGCCTTGACCGCGTTGGCGGTGTTGCCGGCCGAGCCGATCACCATCACCGCCTGCGCGTTGCTCTCATTGACGCGCTTGGACAGGTCGGTGAACTCGGGCTTGTCGCGCGGAAACTTTTCATGCAGCACCGGCTTGAGCTGGGCTTTGTCGAAGCCCTTGAGCGCCCCGGCGGCCGAATCGGCACCGAAGGAATCGTCGGTTTCCAGCACCGCGATGCGCGTGATGCCGATGCTGGCCAGGTGCTCGATGGCCTTGGCGGCCTCGCGCTGGTAGGTGGCGCGCACGTTGAACACCCAGGGGTTGACCGGCTGGTGCAGCACCATGGCGCCGGTGCTCGGGCCGACCAGCGGCACCTTGAGCTCGGCCAGCAGGGGCAGCAGGGCCTGCGAATGCGGCGTGCCGCGGTTCAGGAACAGCGCCAGCACGCGCTGTTTCGTGACCAGTTCGCGCGCCACTTCCACCGTGACCTTGGGGTCGAACTTGTCGTCCACGGTGATCAACTCGATCCTCTGGCCGTTGACACCGCCGCGCGCGTTGATGGTGTCGAAATACAGCTGGGCGCCTTCGTGGTTCTCCTTCACCCCGGCCGCCACCGAGCCGGTGAAGCCCGAGGGCATGCCCACGCGCAACTGGGCCCAGGCAGGGGCCGCCCATGCCAGCCAGGCGGCCAGCCCCATCACCGTGCAGACCGGGGTTGAAAAGAAGCGAATCCGTTTCATATAGGGCGTCTCCTGGTGTCAACCGAGTCTATGCACCGCCGCCGGCGCGGGAAATTGTGGATATGACCTACCGCACAGATGGTTTGTCACACCCCTCCGTAGAATCTTTGCGTCCCCCTCTGGAGCCCATGCATGTCCGATGCCTTTCTGCCCGCCGATTCCCCCGTGGGCGCGATTTCAACCGCGCCCGAGGCCGATGGGCGCGACCACCCGACGGAAGGCGGCTCCGGGCTGATCCGCATCCGGGGTGCCCGCCAGCACAACCTCAAGAACCTCGACCTCGACATCCGCACCGGCGAGCTCACCGTGGTCACCGGGCCCAGCGGCTCGGGCAAGTCCAGCCTGGTGTTCGACACCCTGTTCGCTGAAGGCCAGCGCCGCTACGTCGAGACCTTCAGCGCCTACGCGCGCCAGTTCCTGGACCGCATGGACAAGCCGGCCGTCGACCGGGTCGACGGCGTTCCCCCGGCGATCGCCATCGACCAGACCAATCCGGTGCGCTCCTCGCGCTCCACCGTGGGCACCATGACGGAGCTCAACGACCACCTGAAGCTGCTGTTCGCGCGCGGCGCCGACCTGTTCGACCGCGAGACCGCGCAGCCGGTGCGGCACGACTCCCCCGAATCGATCTATGCCGAACTCAAGGCGCGCGCGGCGCGCCAGGGCGACCCGCGCCTGGTGCTGACCTTTCCGGTGGAACTGCCGGCCAGCACCACCGCTGAAGAAGTCGAACAATGGCTCTCGGCCAGCGGCTACACCCGCGTGCAGGCCGAGCGGGTGGTGCAGCGCGAGGTCGTCGCGACAGTGGAGGCCAAGGCCCCCGCCAAGGGCAAGGCCAAGCCGGTGGCCAGCGAATCGGTGAAGGTGCTCGACGTGGTGGCCGACCGTTTCCGCATCGGCACGGTCGAGCCGGCGCGCGCGATGGAGGCGATCGAAGCCGGCCTCAAGCGCGGCGGCGGCAAGCTGATGGTCTATGTGCTGGCCGAGGAGGGTGAGCCCGAGATCTGGCGCTTTTCAACGGGCCTGCATTGCCCCGAGAGCGACATCCGCTACAGCGAGCCCACGCCGTCCATGTTCTCGTTCAACTCGGCCGTCGGTGCCTGCGAGGCCTGCCGGGGCTTCGGCCGCGTGATCGGGGTGGACTACGGCCTGGTCATCCCCAACGACAAGCTCACGCTGCGCGCCGGTGCGGTCAAGGTGTTCCAGACGCCCGCGTGGAAGGAGTGCCAGGACGACATGATGCGGCACGCCGAAGCGGCCGGCATCCCGCGCGACACGCCCTGGGCCAAGCTCACGCCCGAGCAGCAGCACTGGGTGAAGGCCGGTTCGCCGCAGTGGAACGGCAAGTGGAACCAGCAGTGGTACGGCGTGGACCGCTTCTTCGAGTACCTGGAGAGCAAGGCCTACAAGATGCACATCCGCGTGCTCTTGTCCAAGTACCGCAGCTACACCGAGTGCCCCAGCTGCCACGGCGCGCGCCTCAAGACCGACAGCCTGCTCTGGCGCATCGGCAGCAAAGCCCAGGCCGACGCGGTGCTGCCGGCGCCGAAACGCTACCTGCCGCAGGGCGTGAAGTGGAGCCGTGCGCAGCTCGAAGCCTTGCCCGGTCTGTGCCTGCACGACCTGATGCTGATGCCGCTGGACAAGCTGCGCGTGTTCTTCGCCTCGCTCGACGCCACGCTGGCCCCGGCCGGCAGCGACACGGCCGCCGCCGGCCAGGCGCAGGCGCTGCGCCTGCTGTTCGAGGAGATCAACACCCGCATCCGCTACCTGTGCGAGGTCGGCATCGGCTACCTCACGCTGGACCGCCAGAGCCGCACGCTCAGCGGCGGCGAGGTGCAGCGCATCAACCTCACGACCGCGCTGGGCACCTCGCTGGTGAACACCCTGTTCGTGCTCGACGAGCCCAGCATCGGCCTGCACCCGCGCGACATGGCGCGCATCAACGACGCCATGCTGCGCCTGCGCGACGCCGGCAACACGCTGGTGGTGGTGGAGCACGACCCGGCCGTGATGCTGGCCGCCGACCGCCTGATCGACATGGGCCCGGGGCCGGGCGAGCGCGGTGGCAGCATCGTGTTCGACGGCACGCCCGAGGCGATCCGTTCGGCCGACACGCTCACCGGCGCCTACCTCGGTTCGCGCAAGACCATCGGCATGGGCTTCAAGCGCATGGTGACCGACAGCACGCCGCGCCTCATCCTGGAAGGCGCGCGCGAGCACAACCTGAAGGACGTGTCGGTCGAGTTTCCGCTGCAGCGCCTGGTGGTGGTCACCGGCGTGTCGGGCTCGGGCAAGTCCAGCCTGATCCAGGACGTGCTGGCGCCCGCCTTGCTGCGCCACTTCGGCAAGTCCACCGAGAGCCCGGGCGCGCACGACCGCCTGCTCGGGGCCGACCACCTGAGCGAAGTCGTGTTTGTCGACCAGTCGCCCATCGGCAAGACCGCGCGCTCCAACCCGGTGAGCTACGTGGGCGCGTGGGACGCGATCCGCGCGCTGTTCGCCGAGGCGCCGCTGTCGCGCCAGCGCAGCTACACGCCGGCCAAGTTCAGCTTCAACAGCGGCGACGGGCGCTGCCCGACCTGCGGCGGTTCGGGTTTCGAGCACGTGGAGATGCAGTTCCTGAGCGACGTCTACCTGCGTTGCCCGGACTGCGACGGCAAGCGCTACCGGCCCGAGATTCTGGAGGTGAAGATCCAGCGCGGTGGCCGTTCGCTCAACGTGGCCGACGTGCTGGACCTCACCGTGAGCGAGGCCGCCGCGCTGTTCGCGGGCGACCGCGAGGTGATCCGTGTGCTGCAGCCCATCGTGGACGTGGGCCTGGAGTACGTGAAGCTGGGCCAGCCCGTGCCCACGCTCTCGGGCGGCGAGGCGCAGCGCCTCAAGCTCGCGGGCTTTCTGGCCGAGGCCTCCAAGAACAGCAGCGCGAGCCGCCAGGCGGTGGCGCGCAAGGGCACGCTGTTCCTGTTCGACGAGCCCACCACCGGCCTGCACTTCGACGACATCGCCAAGCTCATGCGCAGCCTGCGCAAGCTGCTCGACGCCGGCCACTCGCTGGTGGTGATCGAGCACAACCTGGACGTGATCCGCGCGGCCGACTGGCTGATCGACCTCGGCCCCGAGGGCGGTGACGCCGGCGGCCTGATCGTGGCCGAGGGTCCGCCCGAAGCGGTGCGCGAACACGCCAGCAGCCACACCGCGAAAGCGCTGCGCGAGTACGCGCTGGCCATGGGCGAGGTGCACGAAGTGCGCGAAGGCCGACCCATGGGCCTGCAGCCCGCGCGCGCGCGCGCCGAGGGGGCGCACGCCCACGCCATTCGCATCGTCAACGCGAAAGAACACAACCTCAAGAACCTCAGCGTGGACATCCCGCGCGGCAAGTTCAACGTCATCTCCGGCGTGAGCGGCTCGGGCAAGTCCACGCTGGCCTTCGACATCCTGTTCAACGAAGGCCAGCGGCGCTACCTCGAGAGCCTGAACGCCTACGCGCGCAGCATCGTGCAGCCGGCGGGCCGGCCCGAGGTGGACGCGGTCTACGGCATCCCGCCGACCGTGGCGATCGAGCAGCGCCTCTCGCGCGGCGGCCGCAAGTCCACCGTGGGCACCACCACCGAGGTCTGGCACTTCCTGCGCCTGCTCTACGTGAAGCTGGGCACGCAGCATTGCGTGCACGACGGCGCGGCTGTGATGCCGCAGAGCGCCGACAGCATCGCCGCCGCCATCCTGGCGCGCTACAAGGGCCGGCACATCGGCCTGCTCGCGCCGCTGGTGGTCAACCGCAAGGGTGTGTACACCGAGCTCGCCGACTGGGCGCGCCCGCGCGGCCACACCCACCTGCGGGTGGACGGCGAGTTTCTGCCCACCACCGGCTTCCCGCGCATCGACCGCTTCAAGGAACACACCATCGAACTGCCGGTGGCCGACTTCGTGGTCAGTGCCGACGACGAGGCCGCGCTGCGCCGCGAGCTCAACAAGGCGCTGGAGATCGGCAAGGGCGTGGTGCACGTGCTCACCCCGCTCGACGGCCTGGCCCAGGCCCTGGCCGAGGGCGTGTCCACGCGCGACCTGGGCACGCTGGAGGTGTTCTCCACCACGCGCGCCTGCCCCATCTGCGCCACCAGTTACCCCGAGCTCGACCCGCGCCTGTTCTCGTACAACAGCAAACACGGCTGGTGCCCCGACTGCGTGGGCACCGGCGTGAAACTGTCGAAAGACCAGCGCAAGGCGCTGGACGACTCGGTGCGCGACGACAAGGAAAAGGGCCGCGAGCAGAGTTTTGCCGAACCCGAGGTGGACGACCTGGTGGACGAGGCCTGCCCGGCCTGTGCGGGCACGCGCCTGAACCCGCAGGCGCGCGCGGTGCGTTTTGCCGGCGTGGGCATCACCGATGTCGCCTGTCTCTCGGTGCGCGACGTGCGCACCTGGGTGCAGGGCCTGATGAAAGACCTGGCGCTCAGCGCGCGCGAGGCCGACATCGCGCGCGACCTGCTGCCCGAGATCGAAAGCCGCCTGGCCTTCCTGGAAGAGGTGGGCCTGAACTACCTCACGCTGGACCGTGGCGCGCCCACGCTCAGCGGCGGCGAGGCGCAACGCATCCGCCTGGCGGCGCAACTGGGCAGCAACCTGCAGGGCGTGTGCTACGTGCTCGACGAGCCCACCATCGGCCTGCACGCGCGCGACAACGCCATCCTGCTCAACGCGCTGCACAAGCTCGGCGACCAGGGCAACACCCTGGTGGTGGTGGAGCACGACGAGGACACCATCCGCCGCGCCGACCACATCATCGACATCGGCCCGAGCGCGGGCAAGCGCGGCGGCCGCGTGGTGGCCCAGGGCTCGGTGGATGACCTCTCGGCCAACGCCGACTCGGTGACCGGGCGCTACCTGCTGCATGCGATGAAACACCCGCTGCAGGCGCGCCGCGGCGCGCCGCCGGCCGACGAAGGCGCGCACTGGCTGCGGGTGAAGGGCGCCAACCTGCACAACCTGAACGAGCTCGACGCCGCCGTGCCGCTGCAACGCCTGGTGGTCATCACCGGGGTGTCGGGCTCGGGCAAATCCACGCTCGCGCGCGACGTGCTGCTGACCAACGTGGCCGCCGCCGTGAGCCAGCGCAGCACCAAGGCCGGGCGCGACGCCATGGACAAGGGCAAGTACCCGGCCTGGAGCGGTTGCGCCGGCGTGAGCGGCTTCGAGACCGTGGACCGTGTGCTCGAAGTCGACCAGACCCCGATCGGCAAGACGCCGCGCAGCTGCCCGGCGACCTACATCGGTTTCTGGGACACGGTGCGCAAGCTGTTCGCCGACACGCTGGAGGCCAAGGCGCGCGGCTACGGCCCGGGCCGCTTCAGCTTCAACACCGGCGAAGGCCGCTGCCCGGCCTGCGAAGGCCAGGGCATGCGCACCATCGAGATGAGCTTCCTGCCCGACGTGAAGGTGCCTTGCGAGGTCTGCCACGGCGCTCGCTTCAACCCTGAGACCCTGGCCGTGACCTGGAAGGGCAAGAGCATCGGCGACGTGCTGCAGATGGAGGTGGACGAGGCGGTGGACTTCTTCGCCAGCATGCCCAACATCAGCCACCCGTTGCAACTGCTCAAGGACGTGGGCCTGGGCTACCTCACGCTGGGCCAGCCCAGCCCGACGCTCAGCGGCGGCGAGGCGCAGCGCATCAAGCTGGTGACCGAGCTCAGCAAGGTGCGCGACGACGTCACGCGCCGGGGCCAGAAGGCGCCGCACACGCTCTACGTGCTCGACGAACCGACGGTGGGCCTGCACATGGCCGACGTGGAGAAGCTGATCCGCGTGCTGCACCGCCTGGTGGACGGCGGCCACAGCGTGGTGGTGATCGAGCACGACCTGGACGTGATGGCCGAGGCCGACTGGATCATCGACCTCGGGCCCGAGGGCGGCAACGGCGGCGGTCGCATCGTGGCTGCCGCGCCGCCCGACGAGGTGGTGCGGCTGGGCACGCACACCGGGCGCGTGCTGGGGCCGGTGCTGGCGCGCACCTGATGCACGAAGGCCAGGTCATCCACATCCATGCCGAGGCGCCGGCCAAGCCGGCGCTGGGCGCGCCGTGCAACGGTTGCGGGGTGTGTTGCCTGGCCGAACCCTGTCCGCTTGGGCGGGTGATTTCGCGCAAGCGCTTCGGCGCGTGCGACGCCTTGCGCTGGGACGGGGCTTTGGCGGTCTACCGCTGCGGTGCGGTCAGCGACGCGCGCGGTGTGCTGGGTCCGCGCTGGCGCTGGGCGGCGCCGGTGTTCCAGCGGCTGGCGCGGCGCTGGATCGCGGCCGGCGTGGGGTGTGATGCCGCGCTGCTGGCCGAGCGCGGCGACTGAGCGGTCAGCGCGCGAACAGCACGACCACGCCCACCGCCAGGACGGCCAGGGCCCCCATCAACAGGCGCGTGCGCTTGCGCAGCAGGTCCACGGCGCCCACCAGGCGTGCGTTCTGTTCGGCCAGTTCGGTCAGGGTCTGCGCCATCTGGGTCTGCACGGCGGCCTGCTGGTCGATCAGCTGGCGCGCCTCAATCAGGCGGTTCTTGAGTTCGCCCAGGGTGGGCGGGGCTTCGCCCAGGTCCAGCGGCACCGGCGGCGCTGTGCCGGCCGGTGGTGTCTTCGAGCGATCCAGCAGCTTGCGCGCGGCGTTGAGCACCGTGGGCGCGTGTTCGATCACGTCCCCCCAGGGGATCACTTTCAGGGCAACCAGCCAGGGAATGGCCATGGGGAGATCCTTTCGCTTGTCAGGTTGGGAGCCGCTCAACCGCGCGGGGTTCCTTCAGATGGGGCCGAAACGGTCCGTCTCAACAGCCACCAGCCCACACCGGCCACCGACAGCAGCAGGGCCGGGAAGCCCAGCGTGGGCGCCCACTGCAGCGCGGCGGCGCCCAGCGCGGGCGCGAGCACCCCGCCCAGGGTGTAGGACAGCACCAGCACGGCGGTGCTGTTGACCAGGGTGATGCCTTCTTCGCGCGAGCCGATGTCGATCATCGCCAGGGTGTAGAGGCAGCCGCCCGCGCCGCCCCAGAGGAAGGCCACCGGCGCGGCCAGCCAGGGCGTGCCGGCCACGAAGGGGATGACCAAGGTGGCCAGCAGGGTGATCAGGGCGCAGACCCGCATGATGGCCAGGCGCGCGCGGTGGCCGTCGCCCCAGCGCTGCGCCGGGTGGTGGGCCATGCGGTCGGCCAGCACGCCGGCGGGCAGCATCATGAGGGCGCTGCCCAGGCCGCTGGCCGAGACCAGCAGCGCCGACACGGTGGCGCCCAGGCCCAGCGCCAGGCCGTAGAGCGGCAGGATGGACGTGAGGCCGCTTTCAAAGAAGCCGCCGACGAAGCCCACGGTCATGATCAGCGGGTGCGCCAGCAGCGCGTGCCACACCCCCGAGAGGCCCACCTTCGCGCTGTGCGCGTCGGCGGCGTCGGGCAGGCGCGGGATCAGCAGGCTCCAGACCAGGCCGATGGCCATGAAGCCCAGCGCGATCCACAGCGCGGCGTCGCTGTCGGCGCCGACCCAGGCCAGCATGAGCGGGCCGACCACGAAGGTGATGCCCACCATGGTCTCGAAGATGCCGACGTAGCGCCCGCGCTGCCCGGGCGGCGAGAACTCGGCCACCACGGCCTCGGCCAGCACCCAGCGCAGGCCCGAGGCCATGCCGGCGGCGATCTTGAACACGAACCAGAGCCAGAGCAGCGGTGTGAAGGCGAAGCCGGCGGTGGCGATCACCGGGATCAGCGCGGCCAGCCACAGCGTGGGCCGCCGGCCCAGGCGCTGCGTGATGGCCGAGGCGAACGGCGTCATGAAGAACACGCCGAGCCAGCCGCTGGCGGCGAACACGCCGGCCAGCGCGGTCGATTCGCCGCCGCCCTTGAGGCGCAACAGCAGCAACGGCGTGAGCATGAAGTAGCCCACCAGCTCGAAGAAGGTGGAGCCGAAGATCGCGACCAGGCCGAGCCGCGCCTCGGCGGGCGGGTGGTGCGGCAGGGCGCCGGTGGGTGGCAGCGGGTGTTCGCTCATGCGAGCCCGCTCCGTGCGCCCAGCACCGCATCGGCCACCTCGGTGAAGCCCGCGCCGCGCTCGCCCGCCGCCACATAGCGCGGGTGCTGCGTGAGCGCGCCCCAGAAGCGCGCGACGTTGGCCACGCCCACACTGTGCGGGAAGTGGCCGAACATGCGCGCGTCGTTGGTCGAGTCGCCCACGTAGACCCAGCGGTCGAGTTCGTCGTCGAGTGCGCGGCCCAGGTGCGATTGCACGATCCAGCGCGCACCGGCGAGTTTGTCGTGCTCGCCGATCCAGCCGTTGATGTGGATGGAGCTTACGGTGGCGTTGAGGCCTTCGCTTTTCATGAGCTGCACCACGGCCGCGATGTCGGCCTCGCTCAGGTGCGCGAACTCGCTGTGGTCGATCGCGATGTCGGTCTCGCGCCCGGGGCTGTCGGTGGCCAGGCGGGCCTGTGG
The DNA here is from genome assembly GCF_059424305.1 of Hydrogenophaga sp. GW456-12-10-14-TSB4. NCBI lineage: Bacteria > Pseudomonadati > Pseudomonadota > Betaproteobacteria > Burkholderiales > Comamonadaceae > Hydrogenophaga > Hydrogenophaga sp. GW456-12-10-14-TSB4. The sequence continues at coordinate 26,195 of NZ_JBWKZH010000008.1, forward strand.
CAGCTCGGCCAGCACGCGTTGCGCGGTGGCTTGCAGCCGGGCGAAGTGGGCGGCGCGCGTGGCCGCATCCTGCAGGTAGTCGCGCTTGAGTTCGCCCGATGCGCCGCGCCACAATGCCACGGCGCCGTTTTCGGCCACGATGGCGTCCACCGGCCAGGCCAGGGCGAAGGCCTCGCTCCAGCCGGCGGGCCGGCCGGTGATGGCGAACACCGGCAGGCCGGCGGCGCGCAGGCGGTGCAGCGCGTCCAGGGCATCGGGGGTGATCGCGCCCTCGGTCGTGAGGGTGTCGTCGATGTCCGTCAGCACGCCGTGGATGCGGGCGCGGTCCGTGGCCGGCCAGAGGGTGAGGGGGTTCATGCGCATGGAAGGCCGGCAGTGTCGCACAGGGCCCCGCGGGGCGCAGGTGCCACCGGCGACGCACGGCAGGGGGCAGATCGGGCTCGCTGCGGTAGAATCGCGCGATCCGAGGAGCGTTGCAGCGCCCCCACTGAACAGATTCAGCAGCGGGGCGTGAGGCTCGGACCATCCCTGCAACGACGCTCATCCACATCCCGTGCGATGAGTTCTTTTTTGACTCCCTGCGAGATGTGGTTTGTCCATCCTTTCCGGAGCGAACCATGAATGCACGTCTGAAAAACCCCGTCGCTGAAGACAGCGCGATCGCCGACATTTCCCTGGCCGACTGGGGCCGCAAGGAAATCCGCGTCGCCGAGACCGAAATGCCCGGCCTGATGGCCATCCGCGACGAGTTCGCCAAATCGCAGCCGCTCAAGGGCGCGCGCATCACCGGCTCGTTGCACATGACGATCCAGACCGCCGTGCTGATCGAGACCCTGCAGGCGCTGGGTGCCGAGGTGCGCTGGGCCTCGTGCAACATCTTCTCGACGCAGGACCACGCCGCCGCCGCCATCGCGGCCAAGGGCACGCCGGTGTTCGCGATCAAGGGCGAGTCGCTGGAAGACTACTGGGACTACACCCACCGCATCTTCGAGTTCGGCCCCAAGGGCAGCAAGACCGAAGGCCCGAACATGATCCTGGACGACGGTGGCGATGCCACGCTGCTGATGCACCTCGGTGCCGCAGCCGAGAAGGACATCAAGGCGCTGGGCAAGGCCAAGAGCGATGAGGAAAAGATCATCCACGCGGCCATCAAGGCCAAGCTCAAGCAGGATCCGACCTGGTACAGCCGCCGCCTGAAGAACATCGTCGGCGTGACCGAAGAGACCACCACGGGCGTGCACCGCCTCAACGAGATGTCGGCCAAGGGCACGCTGCAGATGCGCGCCATCAACGTCAACGACTCGGTGACCAAGAGCAAGTTCGACAACCTGTACGGCTGCCGCGAATCGCTGGTCGATGGCATCAAGCGCGCCACCGACGTGATGATCGCCGGCAAGGTCGCCGTGGTCGCCGGCTACGGTGACGTGGGCAAGGGCTCGGCCCAGGCGCTGCGCGCGCTGTCGGCCCAGGTGTGGGTGACCGAGATCGATCCCATCAATGCCCTGCAGGCCGCGATGGAAGGCTACCGCGTCGTGACCATGGAGTATGCCGCCGACAAGGCCGACATCTTCGTGACGACCACCGGCAACAAGGACGTGATCCGCTACGAGCACATGGCGGCCATGAAGGACCAGGCCATCGTCTGCAACATCGGCCACTTCGACAATGAGATCGACGTCGCCTCGCTGGAGAAGAACTGCCAGTGGGACGAGATCAAGCCGCAGGTCGATCACGTGATCTTCCCCAAGGTCGGCAAGAAGCCGGCCAAGCGCATCATCCTGCTGGCCAAGGGCCGGCTGGTGAACCTGGGCTGCGGCACGGGCCACCCGAGCTATGTGATGTCGTCCTCGTTCGCGAACCAGACCATCGCCCAGATCGAACTGTTCACCAAGCCCAACGCTTACAAGGTGGGCCAGGTCTACGTGCTGCCCAAGCACCTGGACGAGAAGGTCGCTCGCCTGCAGCTGTCCAAGCTGGGCGCGCAGCTGACCAAGCTCACCAAGGAGCAGGCCGCCTACATCGGCGTGCCGGTGCAGGGCCCTTACAAGCCCGACACCTACCGGTATTGAACGAAACACCCCCGCCGCGCTTCGCGCGACCCCCTCAAGGGGGCGATGCTGGCGGCCCGGCAAAGCCGGTTCCGCGGCATCTCTGGGCTTGGCGTGTGGGCGCTCCAACATGCGTGCTGATCAACTTCTCGTTGAGCGCGGCCTGGCCGCCACCCGTTCGCAGGCCCAGCGGCTCATCGCCGCGGGCGTGCAGTGGCGCGCGGCGGGCAGCGACTGGAAAGCGGTCACCAAGAACGGCGAGGAACTGCGCGAGACGGCCGAGCTGCGCCTGCTGGATACGGCGGAAACGCGCTACGTGTCGCGCGGCGGCCTCAAGCTGGAAGGCGCGCTGCGCCACGCCGGTCTCGACGTGAGCGGCCTGCGCTGCCTCGATGTGGGGCAGAGCAGCGGCGGTTTCACCGACTGCCTGTTGCAGCGCGGCGCGGCGAAGGTCGTGGGGGTGGACGTGGGCCAGGGCCAGCTGCACCCGCAGCTCCGGGGCGACCCGCGCGTGGTCTGCATCGAGAAGTGCAACGCGCGCGATCTGTCGACCGACACCCTGATGGAGGCGGGCGGTGCGCCGCCCTTCGACCTGATCGTGGGCGACCTGTCGTTCATCTCGCAGACGCTGGTGTGGCCGGCCGTGGTGCCTTTGCTGGCACCGGGCGGACACCTGCTGATGCTGGTCAAGCCGCAGTTCGAGCTGCAACCCGAACACATCGGCAAGGGCGGCCTGGTGAAGGACGCCGCGAGCTACGCCATCGTGCGCGAGCGCATCGCGCAGGCCTGTGAAGACCACGGCCTGCGGATGCGCGATTACGTCGAGAGCCCGATCACCGGGGGTGACGGCAACCGCGAGTTTTTTGTGTATGCGAGCCAATGATGCAAGGAGGGGACCGTGAGTCTTCCCATCAGCCTGGAATTCTTCCCGACCAAGACGCCTGAAGGCGCGGTCAAGCTGCGCGCGGTGCGCCAGCAGCTGTATGCGCTCAAGCCCGAGTTCTGCTCGGTGACCTTCGGCGCCGGCGGCTCCACGCAGGACGGCACGCTGCAGGCCGTGACCGAGATCATGGGCGAGGGCTGCCCGGCCGCGCCGCACCTGAGCTGCATCGGCCAATCGAGCCAGAGCATCCGCGAGCGCCTGGCGGCCTACACGGCCGCCGGCATCCGCCGCATCGTGGCCCTGCGGGGCGACCTGCCCAGCGGTTACGGCGCGGGCGGCGAGTTCCGCTACGCCAGCGACCTGGTGGCATTCATCCGCCAGGAGACGGGGGACCGCTTCCACCTGGAAGTGGCCGCCTACCCCGAGACGCACCCCCAGGCGAAATCGCCGCAGGCCGATCTGGAGGCCTTCGCGGCCAAGGTCAAGGCCGGTGCCGATTCGGGCATCACGCAGTACTTCTTCAATGCCGATGCCTACTTCCACTTCCGGGACGAGATGCAGCGCCTGGGCGTGGACGTGCCGGTGGTGCCGGGCATCATGCCCATCACCAGCTCCACGCAGCTGATGCGTTTCTCCGACGCCTGCGGTGCCGAGATCCCGCGCTGGATCCGCATGCGCCTGCAGGCCTTCGGCGACGACACCGCGTCGATCAAGTCCTTTGGCCTGGACGTGGTGACCGACCTGTGCGAGCGCCTGCGCAGCGGCGGTGTGCCGGGGCTGCACTTCTACACCATGAACCAGAGCGCGGCCACGACGGACATCGTCCAGCGCCTCGGTCTTGCATGAGCCTCAAGCCCGCGCTCACGCTCGCGCTGGCCACCTTGCTGTGGCTCGGCGGCTGCGCGACGCGAGCGCCTGACATGCCCGACCTGGGCAGTCTGCCCGATGCCTCGGCCGACGACACCGACACCCCGGAGGCCACCGAGGGCGTCATCGCGCGGGGCGTGGCGTCCTGGTACGGCGAGCCTTTCCACGGCCGGCGCACCGCCAGCGGCGAGGTCTACGACATGAACGAGCTCACCGCGGCCCACAAGACCCTGCCGTTCGGCACCCGCGTGCGCGTGCGCCACGCCCGCACGGGCAAGGAGGTCACGGTGCGCATCAACGACCGCGGTCCGCACGTGCCGGGCCGCATCATCGACCTCAGCCGCGCGGCCGCGTCGGCGCTGGGCATCGTGCAGGGCGGGGTCGGCCGGGTCGTGCTGTTGCGCGACTGAGCGCGCGGCTTGACCTGTATCAAGCAACCGGCACCGGCAAGGCCCGGTTTCTGACCGGTTTGACGTGGCGCAACGCGGCGCCATGAACGGTCTTCTGTAATGAACGCGGGGATTCTCCCGAGTCAACGCAACACAGAAGACCATCATGAAAACGCAGCATTTCGCCCTGGCCGCCCTCGCATCCACCTGCCTGTTCGCGTCCGGCACCGCCCTGGCGCAGGACTTCCAGGCCGGCAGCGTGCTCGTGCGCGCCCGTGCCGTGCACCTGGACAGCGCCAACAAGGACAGCACCGGCCTGGGCCTGGCCATGAACAACAAGGGGCTGCCCGAAGTCGACGTCAGCTACTTCTTCAGCAAGCACCTGGCGGCCGAGCTCATTCTCACCGTGCCGCAGAAGCACACCATCACGTCGAACGGTGCGGCCATCGGCACGCTGCGCCACCTGCCGCCCACGCTGACGGTGCAGTACCACTTCGATGCGCCCGGCTTCAAGCCCTACGTGGGCGCGGGTTTCAACTACACGCGCTTCAGCTCGGTGCACCTGCTGGGCGGCGCGGCCGACGTGAAACGCAACAGCTTCGGCCCGGCGCTGCAGGTGGGCGTGGACATTCCGCTGAGCAAGCAGCTCTACCTGAACGTGGACGTGAAGAAGGTCTTCATCAAGACCGACGTGAGCGCCGGCGGCGTGAAGATCGGCCAGTTCAAGGCCGACCCCGTGCTGGTCGGTGTGGGCCTGGGTTGGCGCTTCTGAGCGACAGCTTCAGCGCTCGTCGTAGCTCACCACCACGCGGTCGGTGGTGGGCCGCGCCTGGCAGCTCAGCACGAAGCCCTTGTCGGTTTCCCAGGGCTCGAGCGTGAAGTTCTTGTCCATCTGCACCGCGCCTTCCATCACCTTGGCGCGGCAGGTGCAGCACACGCCGCCCCGGCACGACCAGGGCAGGTCCAGGCCGGCGTTCAGGGCCACGTCGAGCACGCGCTCGTCGCGGTTCATGCGCAACGGGTGCGGCTTGCCGTCGAGCACCACGGTGAGCTCGACCTCGCCTTCGGCGCGCACGGCCGGTTGGCCGAGCACGGCGGCCCGGCGCTGGGCCGCCGGCAAGGCCTCCAGCGTGGGCGAGGTGAAGCGCTCGGTGTGCACGCGGTCGGGGCGCACGCCGGCGTCGAGCAAGGCCTTTTCGGTCGCCTCGATCATGGCTTCGGGGCCGCAGATGAAGACCTCGTCCATGCTGCCCACGGGCAGCAGCGTGTCGATCAGCGCGCGCACCTTGTCGGCGTCGATGCGGCCTTCGAGCAGCGGCACCTCCTGCGCCTGGCGCGAGAGGATGTGGATCAGCGTGAGGCGGTCTGCGTAGCGGTCCTTCAGGTCCTGCAGCGCCTCGTTGAACATCACGCTGCCCATGCGGCGGTTGCCGTAGACGAGCGTGAATTTCGAGGTGGGCGATTCTTCCAGCGTGCTGGCGATGAGCGAGAGGATGGGCGTGATGCCCGAGCCAGCCGCGAAACCCACGCGGTGCACCGCGCGCGGCTTGTGGATGGTGAAGCGGCCGTCGGGCGGCATCGCCCTGAGCGTGTCGCCGGCCTTCAGCTGGGTCGCCGCCCAGTTGGAAAACACGCCCCCGTCCACGGGGCGGATGCCCAGCGTGAGTTCGCCGCGCTGCGTGAGCAGGCTGCGCGGGCTGCTGATGGAGTAACTGCGGCGCACGTCCTGCCCGTCGATGGTTGCGCGCACGGTGAGGAACTGCCCCGGCTCGAACGCGAAGGCGGCGCGGTGCTCGGGCGGCACGGCGAAGGTGATTGCCACCGCGCCAGCGGCCTCGGGGCTGATGCGGGCGATCGGGAGTTCGTGGAAGCGGGCGGCGGTGGACATGGCGTCAATACGGTTTGAAGTAGTCGAACGGTTCCAGGCAGTCGAGGCAGCGGTACATCGCCTTGCAGGCGGTGGAGCCGAAGGGTGAGGTCTCGGTGGTGTGGGTCGATCCGCACTGTGGGCAGGGCACGGTCTCGCGGCGCAGCGCTTGGCGCGAGAACTTCAGGGGCGCTGTGGCGGAGCCCGGCGGCTCGCTGCCGCATTGCGGCGGCGCGATGCCGTAGGTGCGCAGCTTCTCGCGCGCGGCCTCGCTCATCCAGTCGGTGGTCCAGGCCGGGGCGAGCTGCGTGACCACGCGCGCGGTGATGCCGGCGTCCGCCAGCGCGGCGCGCACGTCGTCCTCGATCTGGCCCATGGCCGGGCAGCCGCTGTAGGTCGGGGTGATCACCACCTCGGGGGTGCCGTCCGCGCCGGTGCGCACGCCGCGCAGGATGCCGAGCTCGCTCAGGCTGACCACCGGGATCTCCGGGTCGGCTAGGCCGGCGAGCGCGTCATGGATGTCGGCGTGCATGGTGGGGTCTCACCACACGGCTTGCGGGTGTGCGCGCGCCAGGCTCTGCATCTCGGCGAGCAGGAAGCCCATGTGCTCGGAGTGCACACCGTGTTTGCCCTGCGGCACGTAGCCCTGCACGGCGGGGCGCTGCAGCGTGGCCTCGTTCAGCGTGTCGTCCACCAGCGCGTCCCAGTCGGACTGCAGGCCGGCCACGTCGACGCCGGTGCCGTTGTTCACCGCGGCCGTTTCGGCCTCGCTGCCGATCCAGAACTCCTGGCAATAGGGCAGCAGGTGCTGCAGCGCGGCCTGCGCGCGGGCGTGCGATTCGTCGGTGCCGTCGCCGAAGCGCACCAGCCAGTCGCTGGCGTGGCGCAGGTGGTAGCGCACCTCCTTGAGCGACTTGGCCGCGATGGCGGCGAGCTGCGCATCGCGGGACGCTTGCAGCCGCTCCCACATCAGCGCCATGAGCGCGCTGTAGAGGAAGTTGCGCGCGAGGGTGGTGGCGTAATCGCGGTCGCCGGACGCGGTGCTGGCCAGCGGGCCACTGTGCGGCAGCTCCAGCAGCGTGAGGTTGCGGAATTCGTGCGTGTCGCGGAAATAGGCCAGCGTGTCCTCGGTCACCGCGCCCTCGCTGCGCGCGCCCTGCAGGTGGGCGAAGCGCCGCGCCTGGGTCGGGTCGGTGTTGATCAGCGTGGCCGCGTGCTGGTAGAGCAGGCGCGCCTGGCCCAGCAGGTCCAGGCTGTTGTTGGCCAGCGCGAGGTCTTCCTCGAGGATGGGCCCATGGCCGCACCATTCGGCGTTGCGCTGGCCCAGCACCAGGGCGTTGTCGGCCAGGTGCAGCAGGTAGTCGATCGGCGCGCTGGTGCCCATCACATGTGCCCCACTTTGTCGGGGATCTCGTAGAAGGTGGGGTGGCGGTACACCTTGTCGGCGGCCGGGTCGAAGAAGCTGTCCTTGCTGTCGGGCTCGCTGGCCGTGATGCTGCTGCTTTGCACCACCCAGATGCTCACGCCTTCCTGGCGGCGCGTGTACACGTCGCGCGCCAGGTGCAGCGCGTGCTGCGCATCGCTGGCGTGCAGGCTGCCGCAGTGCTTGTGCTCCAGGCCCTGCTTGCTGCGCACGAAGACCTCCCAGAGCGGCCATTCCTTGAGTGCGGGGGGGTTCATGCGGCTTCCTTCATGTGGCGTTCCTGTTGCTTGCGGGCGTGGGCGAGGGCGGCTTCGCGCACCCAGGCGCCGTCGTTCCAGGCCTTCACGCGGGTGGCCAGGCGTTCCTTGTTGCAGGGGCCGTCGCCGTTGACCACGGCCCAGAACTCGTCCCAGTCGATGGGGCCGTAGTCGTGGTGGCCGCGCGCCTCGTTCCATTTCAGCGCCGGGTCGGGCAGGGTGACGCCCAGCACCTCGGCCTGCGGCACGGTGGCGTCCACGAACTTCTGGCGCAGGTCGTCGTTGCTGATGCGCTTGATGCCCCAGCGCATGCCCTGCACGCTGTTGGGGCTGTCGGCGTCGGGCGGGCCGAACATGGCCAGGCACTTCCACCACCAGCGGTTCACCGCGTCCTGCACCATGGCCTTCTGCTCGGCCGTGCCCTGCATCATGGCCATCAGCGACTCGAAGCCCTGGCGCTGGTGGAAGCTCTCTTCCTTGCAGACGCGGATCATGGCGCGCGCATAGGGGCCGAAGCTGCAGCGGCACAGCGGGATCTGGTTCATGATCGCCGCGCCGTCCACCAGCCAGCCGATCACGCCGACGTCGGCCCAGGTCAGGGTGGGGTAGTTGAAGATCGAGCTGTACTTGGCCTTGCCGCTGTGCAGCGCGTCGAACATCTGGTCGCGGCTGGTGCCCAGCGTCTCGGCCGCGCTGTAGAGGTACAGGCCATGGCCCCCTTCGTCCTGCACCTTGGCCACCAGGATCGCCTTGCGCTTGAGGCTGGGCGCGCGGGAGATCCAGTTGCCCTCGGGCAGCATGCCCACGATCTCGCTGTGCGCGTGCTGGCTGATCTGGCGCACCAGCGTCTTGCGGTAGGCGTCGGGCATCCAGTCGCGCGGCTCGATCTTGCCGTCGGCGTCGATGACGGCATCGAAGTGCGCCTGCAGGGCGGTGTCGTGGGGCACGGCCTGGAGCGGGGCGCCGGTCCTGGCGTCGGCGTCGGGCACGTTGAAAGACTGGGTGTACATGCGAAGTCTCCTGCACAGTGGGGGTGCGGATCGGAGTATAGCGAGTTAGCCGACCGATCGGTCGGCGAATTTTGCAGTGCCCGCCCAACGGTCTACATCCGCTTACCTGACCCCATGCGCCCGACCCTAGAGTGGAGCGCATGCAACACCTGTCTCATTCTCGCGAACACCGGCTCGCCGGCCTGGCCCTGATCCTGGGCGCCGTGTTGACCTTGACCGCCTGCGGCGGCGGTGGGGGTGGCGGCAGCGGCGCGGGCGTCAGCGGTGCGGCGGACACCACGGTGGGCGTGCCGTCGCCGCCGAGCAGCGCGGGCGGCTCCAGCACCGCGGGTGGCGGCTCGACGCTGGTCGCCCTGGACGCCGGCACCAGCTGCAACCTGCCCGATTTCCGCAACAGCCTGCTGCAGCAGATCAACGCGGCGCGGGCCGTGGCGCGCAGCTGCGGCGGCACCGCCATGCCGGCGGTCGGGCCGTTGGCCTGGAATGACGCGCTGTTCTCCGCCGCCGCCCGGCATTCGACCGACATGGCGGCCAACAACTATTTCTCTCACACCGGGCTCGACGGGCGCACCGTTGCCCAGCGCATCGCCGCCGAGGGCTATGCGTGGTCGTGGGTGGGGGAAAACATCGCGGCGGGGCAGACCTCGGTCTCGACCGTGATGAACGGCTGGCTGGCCAGCGCGGGCCACTGCGCCAACATCATGCGCGCCGAGTACCAGGACGTGGGGGTGAGCTGCGTGCAGCGCAGCGGCACCACCTACGGCCGCTACTGGACCATGGCGCTGGCCCGGCCGCGCTGAAACCGGCGCTCAGCCGCCGGACTCGACCGCCTGGGACTTGCCGCGCCCGCGGCCCAGGTGGGTGAGCAGCTGGGGCAAGGCCGCCTGCAGCGTGCCCTTGAGGGTGTGCGGCGGGTTGATCACGAACATGCCGCTGGCCGTCAGGCCCGGGCGATCGTCCGGGCCATGGGTCGGGTCCTGGCCGATCGCCAGCGTGGCGTTCAGCCAGGGCTTCTGCGCCTGGTTCGATAGGGTGCGCAGGCGGCGCGGCAGGTCGTGCGCTTCGGGGCGCGGGATCACCGGGTACCAGACCAGATAGGTGCCGGTCGGAAAACGCCGGATGAGCTCCTGTATGCAGGCACTCACTTTGCCGTAATCGCTCTTGATCTCATAGCTCGGGTCAATCAACACAAGCGCGCGTTTCGAGCCGGTCGCCGAGGGCGGCGGCGGCAGCAGCGGCTTGACCCCCTCGAAACCGTCTTCTCGCGCCACCGTGATCTGGCGGCCGGCCTCGAGCTGGGCGATGTTGCCCGACAGGGTGCGGCTGTCGGTGGGGTGCAGCTCGAACAGCTTGAGCCGGTCGCGCGACTCGGTCCGCAGCAGCTGGTGCATGACGAACGGCGAGCCGGGATAGACCCGCAGCGCGCCCGAGGGATTGAAGCCGGCCACGAGGTCGAGGTAGTCGTCGATGGCGGGGGCGACGGCCTCGGTGGAGGGGCCGTCGGCCGCTCGCAAGGCGCCCATGAGCTTGACGACGCCGTCCTTGGCCTCGCCCCCGGTCTCGGTGTAGTCGCCGTCGAGCCGGTAGAGCCCGGCGCCGGCATGGGTGTCGATCAGCGTCATTCCCGCCTCTTTCTGCATCAGATGGCGCAGCGTGGCGATGAGGGTGATGTGCTTGAGCACGTCGGCATGGTTGCCGGCGTGGAAGGCGTGTCGGTAGCTGAACATGCCCTGATGGTAGCCGTTTGCCCCCTTGGCCCGGCCATCGGGGACAGGCGGTTTGCCATCCGGAGCCGGAATTTCGTACAATGGAGGGCTTCGCAGCGATTTGCTGGCTCCGCGGCGAAGCATTCAAAACCCACCTAAGAGCGTTCCGACAGAGAACGACCGACCGTGGAAAAGAGCCGCCAAACCACCTCTTCAAGAGAAAACTCATGACCAAAACGTTCAGCGCCAAACCCGCTGACGTGACGCACGAGTGGTTTGTGATTGACGCGACCGACAAGGTCCTCGGACGAGTAGCCAGTGAAGTTGCTCTCCGTTTGCGCGGCAAACACAAGGCCATTTACACGCCTCACGTCGATACCGGTGACTTCATCGTCATCATCAACGCAGCCAAACTCCGCGTCACGGGCAACAAGGCCCTCGACAAGGTGTACTACCGTCACTCGGGTTTCCCCGGCGGTATCTATGGCACCAACTTCCGCGACATGCAGGCCAAGCACCCTGGCCGCGCGCTCGAGAAGGCCGTCAAGGGCATGCTGCCCAAGGGCCCGCTCGGTTACGCCATGATCAAGAAGCTCAAGGTGTACGGCGGTGCAGAGCACCCGCACACCGCCCAACAGCCGCAAGTGCTGGAACTCTAAAGGAGCCTTGAGATGATTGGTGAATGGAACAACGGAACCGGCCGTCGCAAATCCAGCGTGGCCCGCGTGTTTCTGAAAAAAGGCAGCGGCAAGATCACGGTCAATGGCAAGGACATCCAGGCCTACTTCGGCCGTGAGACCTCGATCATGATCGCCAAGCAGCCCCTGCTGCTGACCAACCACGCCGAGACCTTCGACGTGCAGGTCAACGTGCACGGCGGCGGCGAATCCGGTCAGGCCGGTGCCGTGCGCCACGGCATCACCCGCGCCCTGATCGACTACGACGCCACGCTCAAGTCGGGCCTGTCGCAAGCCGGCTTCGTGACGCGCGATGCCCGCGAAGTGGAACGGAAAAAGGTCGGTCTGCGCTCCGCGCGCCGTCGCAAGCAGTTCAGCAAGCGCTAAGCACGCTGCACATGCTCCAGAAGCCGCCTGCAAGTTCAAACTTGGGGCGGTTTTTGCTTTCTGGAGCCAGGTTGCGTTTGCTTGCAGTTTGAGAGGTTTGAATGCGCTTTCGCCTGTTGCGAAGAAGGCTGACGGTCAGCGCGCCGCGGGTGTCGGTGCGCAGCACCTTGCCGTGGCCCTTCCGCTGGCTGTTCGGGGCGCTGATGCTGGGGTTTTCGGCCGCGCTGGCGGTCTGGGCCTTTGAATTCGGCAAGGACATCGCCGGGCTCGACCGCAACGCCCAACAGGAACTGGCGCAACTGCGCCGCGAGGTGCAGAGCCTGCGCACCGATCTGAGCGAGGCCCAACTGGTGGCCAACACCTCGGACAGCCTGCTGATTGCGGAGCGCAGCACGCAGGAGCAGCTGAAGATGCAGATCCGGCAGCTGCAGGCCGACAACGAGCTGCTGCGCAGCGATCTCGGCTTCTTCGAGCGCCTGATCCCCGGTTCCGGCAACGACGCGCTGAGCATCCGCGGCCTGCAAGCCGAGCGCCTGTCGCCCACCCAGCTCAAATGGCAGGTGCTGATGATCCAGGCCAGCAAGAACGCGCCCGATTTCAAGGGGGCGCTGGAAGTGACGCTGACCGGCACGCTGGCCGGCAAGCCCTGGGTGGCCAAGTCCGCGCCCGCGCCGCAGCCGGTGCTGATCAAGGGCTACCTGCGCATGGAGGGCGTGGTGGACGTGCCCGCGCAGGCCGTGGTAGAAAATGTGACCGCCAAAATCCTGCAGGGCACTTCGGTCAGGTCCATGCAATCCTTCAACCTGTAACCATCGCGGTCCGCCGTCGGGAGATCCTCATGTTTGCCAAGAAAAAACAACCCCCCATCAAGAGCCTCATTGCCCAGGGCACCCGCATTGAAGGCAACGTGTTCTTCCAGGATGGGCTGCGCATCGACGGCGAAGTGATCGGCGATCTGCGGGCCAGCGACGAGAAGCCCAGCATTCTGGTGGTCAGCGAGGTGGCGGTCGTGACGGGTCAGATCCACGCCGATCACGTGATCATCAACGGCCACGTCAAGGGACCGGTGCTCGCCTTCGAGCTGCTGGAGCTGCAGCCCAAGGCGCACATCGAGGGCGATGTGTCCTACAAGGCGCTGGAAATGCACCAGGGCGCCACCATCGCCGGCCAGCTCAAGCCCATGGTCGGCGGGATCGAGGACAAACCCACACTGAAACTGGCGGCAAACAACGGTTGAGCGCATACCCGAGCGATTTGATTTAGTATCACTCGAATCTACGGGGCGATCCGCCCCCTCGCCCCACATTGCAGGAAGAGGTATTCCATGAGCGCAGTCGCCGAAAACATCCAGACCGACATGCCGGCACCGCTGGTCTTCACCGACAGCGCGGCGGCCAAAGTGGCCGAGCTGGTGGCCGAAGAGGGCAACCCCGATCTCAAGCTGCGCGTGTTCGTGCAGGGCGGCGGTTGCTCGGGCTTCCAGTACGGCTTCACCTTCGATGAGATCGTGAACGAAGACGACACCACCATGACCAAGAACGGTGTCTCCCTGCTGATCGATGCGATGAGCTACCAGTACCTGGTCGGCGCCGAGATCGACTACAAGGAAGACCTCGAAGGCGCCCAGTTCGTGATCAAGAACCCCAACGCGACCACCACCTGCGGCTGTGGTTCGAGCTTCAGCGTCTGAAGCCGTTTTATCGCGCCAATCAAAAAAGGGAGCCGCTGGCTCCCTTTTTTGTTGTGGCCATCGCCCCAATTACTGGGCGTTCGCCTGCTGGATGCTGGCGGCGGCGTTGAGCTGCATGCGCTGCAGCTGGGCCACGGCCTCGAAGCGCTGGCGCAGGGCCGCCGGCACCGGGATGGACTCGCTCTGGCGCGCGATGGCCAGCGGATCCACGTGCACGCCGTTGTCGCGGAACTCCAGGTGCAGGTGCGGCCCGGTGGAGGCGCCCGTGGTGCCGACCGCGCCGATGAAATCGCCCTGGCTCACGCGCTGGCCCTTGCGCACGCCGATGCGGCTGAGGTGGGCGTAGACGGTGACCTGGTTGTTGCGGTGCTTGACGTAGATGACGTTGCCGTAGCCGCGTTGCACACCCGCGAACTCGACCGTGCCGTCGCCGATGGTGCGCACCGGGGTGCCGGTGGGGGCGGCGTAGTCCACGCCCATGTGGGCTTTGCGGCCGCCCGTGATGGGGTGGAAGCGCATGCCGTAGCCACTGCTCACGCGCGAGAACTCCAGCGGGGAGGCCAGGTAGTAGCGGCGCGAGCTCTGGCCGTCGAAGCTGTAATAGCCGCCCTTGTGCCCCGGTTCCTCGAACCACACGGCCTGGTGCTGCTGACCGTCGTTGGCGAACTCGGCGCTCAGCACCCGGCCGGTGCGCAGGCTCTCGCCGTCGGCTTCCAGGCTCTCGTAGACCACGTTGAAGCGGTCGCCCTGGCGCAGGTCACGGCGGAAGTCGATGCTGCTGGAGAACATCTCGGCCAGCTGGATGGCCACCGGGTCGGGGATGCCGGCCGCATCGGTGGCGGCGAACAGCGAGCTGCGGATCACGCCGCTGGCCAGCCGGGAGGAGGCGGTGAGCTCACCTTGTTCGAGGCGCGAGCTGAACGCACCCTGGGCGTCTTTCTCGACGACGAGGCGGGTGAAGCCGCGCTCGTCGGCCGACAGCCAGCGCGCGGTCAGGCGCAGCAGGGCCTGGCCGTCGGTGGCTTCGACGCTCACCAGCCGGCCGGCGCGGCCGAGCAGCTGGCGCGCGACGGTGTCGTTGCGCAGGAAGGTCTGGGCTTGTGAGTCGGTCACGCCCATGCGCTGCAGCAGGCTCTGGGCGGTGTCGTCGCGGCGGGTGGTCTCGCTGCGGAACAGCACCAGCGGGGCGGCGGGCTGGGCGGCCAGGAGGCTCTGGATGTCTTGCTGCGTGGGGGCGTCGAGGGCTTCGACGACCTGGCGTACGGGCAGGTCGGCGGCGTCGGGGGCCAGCGGCGCGATGCCGAAGGCGGTGACGCCGGTGCCCAGCAGCAGCACACCGAGACCGCCCATGATGCGGCGGGGGTGCCGGGCAAGGCTTTGGCTCGTGGCATCAGCGAGGCTGGCCAGCGTGTGAAGTAGCGAACGGGTCAAAATCGTTGTTTCCGGTAAGGCCGGCCCCGGTGGTTGGGGCCGCGCGCACAAAAAAAGAGCGGTTGAGGCGGAACAAGTTCACTCAAGCGCTCATGCGGTGACGAACTGGCTTGATATCGTGCAAAAAGCGGGCCAACTAAAATCCGTCATTCGCGCCCGGTATTTTAGCCAGTGCACCGTCCTTCGCATCTGAAAAAACCCCTATGACAGCCTCCAGAAACGACGCCGAAAGTTCTCAGAAATCCGTGCCACTGACGGACGGTGTCCAAGAAGCACTCAGCGTCACGCTGCGGGGGTGCGAAGAATTGATACCTCAGGCCGACTGGGTCAAAAAATTGTCACAGTCGGAAACCAGCGGCCGGCCGCTGCGCATCAAGCTGGGGCTGGACCCGACGGCGCCCGACATCCACATCGGTCACACGGTGGTGTTGAACAAGATGCGCCAGTTGCAGGACCTGGGGCATCAGGTGATCTTCCTGATCGGTGATTTCACCAGCCTGATCGGCGATCCCTCGGGCCGCAACAACACGCGCCCGCCGCTGACGTCGGAGCAGATCAAGGCCAACGCCGAGACCTACTACAAGCAGGCCAGTCTGGTGCTGGACCCGGCGCGCACCGAGATCCGCTACAACAGCGAGTGGAGCCTGCCGCTGGGTTCGATGGGCATGATCCAGCTGGCGGCCAAGTACACCGTGGCGCGCATGATGGAGCGCAACGATTTCCACGACCGTTTCAAGGCCGGCACGCCGATCAGCGTGCACGAGTTCCTGTACCCGCTGATGCAGGGTTACGACTCGGTGGCGCTGCAGAGCGATCTGGAGCTGGGCGGCACGGACCAGAAGTTCAACCTGCTGATGGGACGCCATCTGCAGGCCGAGTACGGTCAGGAGCCACAGTGCATCCTGACCATGCCGCTGCTCGAAGGTCTGGACGGCGTGGACAAGATGTCCAAGAGCAAGAACAACTACATCGGCATCACTGAAGATGCCAACTCGATGTTCGCGAAGGTGCTCAGCATTTCGGACACGCTGATGTGGCGCTGGTACACGCTGCTGTCGTTCAAGTCGCTGGCGCATATCGAGTCGCTGAAGCAGGCGATCGCGCAGGGTGCGAACCCGAAGGACGCCAAGGTGGCGCTGGCCAAGGAGATCACCACGCGCTTCCACAGCGCGGCGGCGGCGGACGCGGCGGAGCAGGACTTCATCAACCGCAGCAAGGGTGGTGTGCCGGACGAGATTCCCGAGGTGTCGCTGTCGGGTGCGCCGCTGGGGATCGCGCCGCTGCTGAAGTCGGCCGGGCTGGCTCCTTCCAACAGCGAGGCCAACCGCCTGATCGACGGGGGTGGTGTTCGTGTGGACGGCGCTGTCGTGAGCGACAAGGGCCTGAAGCTGCCTGCGGGCACCTTCGTGGTTCAGGTGGGTAAGCGCAAGTTTGCTCGCGTGACTTTGAGCTAAGGCCTTTCCGTCTTCTACCTCGCGGGCTCGGGGCGCCTGGGCGCTCTGCTCCGCGGGTGTCCCCCGAACCGGCTTCGCCAGTTCTCCTCCTTTACCCCGCTGCGCAGAACACCCAGGCCCCCCGAGTCAAGATGTGTTTGGCTCACACCTTTTGCGCTTGCTTGGTGCGCCTGAGTGCGTGGGGGCGGAGGGCGCAGCGACGTAAAGGAGGAGGGGCGGCGAAGCCGCCCCGGGGGACAGTCGCGGAGCCCTCCGCCCCCACGCACTCAGGCCGAGAGAAGAAGCCAAAAAAGCAAAAGACTCAGCGAGCCCCAGCCTTCTCCAGCATCGTCACCATGGCCGAGTACCCGCGAGACCGCGCCAAAGCCAAAGGCGTCTGCCCCGACCGGTCCGCCAACTGCAAACCGGCCCCCGCATCGATCAGCGCCTTGAGCGTGGCCTGGTGGCGTGGACCCCCGTCGCCCAGCACGATGGACTCGATCGTCGCTGTCCAGTGCAGGTTGTTCACGTGGTCCAGCGGTGCACCGGCGGCAATGAGCTGGCGCACCACCCCATCGTGACCCAGGTGCGCCGCCGCGATCAAGGCCGTGCCGTCGTAGCGGCTGGTCGTCTGCTTCGCGCTCGCGCCCAGCTGCAACAACAACCGCAGCGTCTCTTCATCGTCCGCCACCGAAGCGATCGTCACCGCGTCGTAGCGGTCGTTCTCCAGTCGGTTGATGTCGGCGCCCGCCTTCACCAGCGCGCGGATCGCCTCGCGCTGCCGCGCGAAGGTCGCCACGTGCAAAGGCGTGCGACCGCGTGCGTCGGTGGCATCGAGCGCCGCGCCGCCGGCCACCAGGCGCGCGATCTTCGCGGCGTCGCCCTGATGTGCCGCCGCGTGCAGGCCGCTGTAGGCCGAGGCCTCGCTGGCGCTGGGCGCCACCTGGGCCCAGGCCGGTGCCGAGGCGATCGCCATCAACAGGCTGGTGATCGTCAGCAACGTGCGGCGTTTCACTTCAGCTGGTCCTTGACCTTGTCGAGCGCGGCGATGGCGCACTGCTCGTCCAGGTGGCCGCCGGGCGCACCGCCCACGCCCACCGCACCGATCACCTCGTTGCCCACCTTCACCGGCACGCCACCGCCCAGCAGCAGGTAGCCGGGGATGTCGGTCAGGTTGGCGGCGGCCGGGTTCTTCTGCGCGCCTTCCATGATGGCCAGCGTGTTGTTCTTCGCCGAGGCCGAGGTGAAGGCCTTCAGGCGGCTGGCTTCCAGCGTGTGCGGGCCGGCGTTGTCGGCGCGCATCACGGCGCGCACACCACCGGCGCGGTCCACCACCGTGGCCGCCACGTTGTAGCCGGCGGTGCTGCAGGCGGCGACGGTGGCGCTGGCGATCTGGGTGGCGAGTTCGAGCGACATGTTCTTCTCCACGCGCACGCTCTGCGCGCTGGCCAGGGCGGCGGCGCTGAGGGAAACGGCGAGGATGGACGCTTTGACGAAGGCTTGCATGGAGTTCTCCGGGTGTTGTGAAACGGTTCGATCAACCGTGGGAGAACTGTAGAAATTCGCGCCCGGAACCACCATTCGGGCGCCTACGCGCGGCCCTCCGTAGAACTACGCAGTGCCCGGCGCGTCGTGGGCGTCCACCAGCGCGGCGTAGTGCCGGATCAGTTGCGCCAGCGAAGGCGCCTGCAGCTTGGCGAACAGGTTGGCGCGGTGGGTTTCCACCGTGCGCGGCGAGAGGCCCAGCGCGCGGCCGATTTCCTTGTTGGTCAGGCCCTCGACGATCAGGCCCAGCACCTCGCGCTCGCGCTCGGAAAGCTGCGCATAGCGCTCCCGGGCCGCGCGGTCGGCCTCGTTGCGCTGGCGCGAGCGCACGTGCTGGCGCACCGCGTGCTGCAAGGCTTCGAGCAGGGCTTCGTCGTTCACCGGCTTTTCCAGGAACTCCGCCGCACCGGCCTTGAAGGCGCGCCGGCACATGTCCACGGTGCCGTGGCCGGTGAGCATGATCACCGGCTGGTCCACGCCCTGGGCCACCAGGGTGTCGAGCACGCTCAGGCCGCTGATGCCGGGCATGCGCACGTCGAGCACGATGGCGCCGATGCCCTCGCGGTCGAAGTCGCGCAGAAAGGCCTGCGGGTCGCCCCAGGGCTGCACGCGCAGGCCCACGGTGCCGATCAGCAGGCCCAGGCCGTCGCGCACCGCCTGGTCGTCGTCGATCAGGTGCACGGTGGGCGAGAGGGTGTCGGGTGAGTGGCTCATGCGAGACCGTCCGCCAGCGGCAGTTGCAGCCGGAACACCGCGCCGCCCTCGGGCGCGTTGGCCGCGCCCAGCGTGCCGCCCATGCCGTTGGCGAGGGTCTCGCACAGGCTCAGGCCCAGGCCGAGCCCGCCCTTGCGCGTGGAAAAGAAGGGCTCGAACAGGCGGGGCAGTACCTCGGGCGGGATGCCCGGGCCGTTGTCGGCCACGGTGATCTCGCCCCGGCGCTCCTGGGCCGACACCGTGAGCACGAGCCGGCGCTGTGCCACGGGCACCTGCTCCAGCGCCTGCAGCGCGTTGAGGATGAGGTTGTGCACGATCTGGTCCAGCGCCACCGGGTCGGCCAGCAGCGTCACCGCCTGCGGCGCATCGAGCACCGGCACCACGCCGCGCCGCTGGCATTCGGGCTCCAGCAGGTAGAGCGCGCGGCGCACGGCCTCCACCGCTGCCACGGGCTGGTGCTGGCCGCTGCGGTCGGGCCGTTCGACGGTCTGGCGCAGGCGGCCCACCACCTCGGCGGCGCGGCGCGCCTGCGCCGCCGCCTGCAGCATGGCGCTGCGCGCAGTGGCGAGCTCGGGTGGGTCTTCATTCAGCAGGCGCTGCGCGGCCTGGGTGTTGGCCAGCACGGCGGTCAGCGGCTGGTTCAGCTCGTGCGCCATGCCGGCGGCGAGCTCGCCCAATGTGTTCAGGCGCGCCACCTGACCCAGGCGCAGCAGTTCCTCGGCGCGGCGGCGCGCGCTGCGCTGGCGCTGCAGGTGGTGCAGCGCCGCCAGCAGCGCGGCCACGCCCAGCACCCAGGCCAGCATGAAGCCCCAGGGCAGCTGGCCCCAGCCGACGGTGAGCGTGGCGACCACGTCGAATGGCTGGCTCTCGGCCGCCAGCAGCTTGTGGAAGGCGAAGTGCCAGCCGCGCGCGGGCCGCTCGTCCAGGGCCGCTCCGGGTTGCACCACGTAGCGCCGGCCCTCGTGCTCCAGCGTCACGCGCACCGGGCTGGTGTCGGCCTGCATGGGCCATTCGGACCAGGGCACCATGGCGCGCATGTCGATCGTCAGGGCGTAGCTGGTGGGCGTGGCGGCCAGCACCAGCTGGTAGCGCCCGGCGGGCAGGTCCAGCCCACCCAGCGCGGCGCGGCGGGCCTGGCGCGAGCGCGTCTCGGCCTGGGTCAGCAGCGGGTCGTTCCAGCGCTGCTCGGGGTCGCGCCGCTGCACGCTGAGGATCTGGGGGTAGAGCACCGGCAGGCGTTGCTCGGGCGAGGAGGCGCCGCTGCTGCTGTCGGGCACGGGTTGCAGCAGCGCCAGCGTGGCCAGCATCGCGTCGTGCTGCACCACCTGCTGGCTCAGCAGGCGGTGGACGATGCGCGCGTCGGTCTCGAAGAGGTTGCGCTGTTCGTCGAGCGACAGGCGCGCCAGCAGCACCGCGCCCGCCACGGACAGCAGGATTCCGCCACTCACCCACCACTTCAAGCGCTGCCATGACTGCCACATGCGGCGGATTCTGGCATGCCCGCAGCCGGCACAATGGCGGCATGCGTTTTGTCCCCGCCCGTTTCCTCACCCCGCGGCGCCTGCTGATGGCGTCGATCGGGGTGGCGGTGGCCACCATCGTGCTCAAGACCCTGGCCTGGGTGGTCACCGATTCAGTGGGCCTGCTGTCCGACGCCATGGAGTCGCTGGTGAACCTGGCCAGCGCCGTGGTCGGCCTGGTGATGGTGACCATTGCCGCGCGGCCGGCCGACGAAGACCACCCCTACGGGCACCACAAGGCGGAGTACTTCTCCTCGGGCTTCGAGGGCATCCTCATCATCGCGGCCGGGCTCGGCATCCTCTGGGCTGCCGGCAGCCGCCTGATGAACCCGCAGCCAATCGAACAGGTGGGCTGGGGCCTGGCGCTGTCGGTGGCCAGTTCGGTGCTCAACGGCGGCCTGGCCTGGACCATGCTGCAGGCCTCAAAGACGCACCGCTCGATCGCGCTCGAGGCCGACGCCAAACACCTGTTTTCCGACGTCTGGACCTCGGCCGGCGTGCTGGTCGGCGTCGTGCTGGTTGCGTTCACGGGTTGGCTCTGGCTCGACCCGCTGGTGGCCATGGCCGTGGCGCTCAACATCCTCAAGGAAGGTGCGCGCCTGGCCTGGCGCTCGTCGCAGGGCCTGATGGACGAGGCCGTGGAGCCCGAGGTGATGGCGGCCATCCAGCAGACATTGGAAGGCTTCGCCCTGTCGCACGGCCCGACCCACATCATCCGCTTCGACCACGTGAGCACGCGCCGCGCGGGCCAGCGGCGCTTCGTGGACCTGCACATGCACATGCCGGCGGGCTGGACGCTCGGGCGCGCGGCCGCTGTGCGGGGCAGCGTGGAGCAGGCCTTGATGAGCGCAGTGCCGGGGTTGCGCGCCACCATCCAGCTGCTGCCCAGCGACGTGGAAGCCCATTTTTTCGACGAGGACGACCTGAAATGATTTCGCTGCTGCAACGCGTGAGCGAAGCGCGTGTGGACATCGACGGCCAGACCGTGGGCGCCATCGGCCCGGGCCTGCTGTTGCTGCTGTGCGCGGAACCCGACGACACCGAGGCCGTGGGCGAGAAGCTGCTGGCCAAGGTGCTGAAGCTGCGCATCTTCAGCGACGACGCCGGCAAGATGAACCGCAGCGTGCAGGACATCGGCGGCGGCCTGCTGATCGTGAGCCAGTTCACCCTGGCGGCCGACACGCGCAGCGGCAACCGCCCGGGCTTCACCGGCGCAGCGCCGCCCGCGCTGGGCGAGGCGCTCTACGAGGCTTTCGTGCAGGCGGCGCGTTCGGCGCACCCGCTGGTGCAGACCGGCCGCTTCGGGGCCGACATGAAGGTGCACCTGGTCAACGACGGGCCGGTGACCATCCCGCTGCGGATGACGGCCTAAGCGTAGGGATCCGGCTGGCCCAGGCCCGCGAGGATCTCGGTCTCGCGCGCTTCCATTTCCTCGGCGTCTTCCTCGCCGGTTTCGTGGTCCCAGCCCTGCGCGTGCAGGGTGCCGTGCACCAGCAGGTGGGCGTAGTGCTCGGCCAGGGGTTTTTTCAGCTCGGCCGCTTCGCGCGCGATCACGGGGGCGCAGAGCACGAGGTCGGCCATCACCACCGGCTCGGTGGCGTAGTCGAAGGTGAGCACGTTGGTGGCGTAGTCGCGGCCGCGGTAGTCGCGGTTGAGCGCCTGGCCTTCTTCGGCATCGACGATGCGCACGGTGATCTCGGCGTCGGCGTCCAGCGCGTGGCGGATGCAGCGGATCACCCAGTGGCGGGGCAGGGCGGCGCGGTGCGCGGCGGCATCGGCGAGCTCACCGAACTGCAAGGAGAGGGAGAGGGCGGGCAGTTTGGCCATCAGCGTTTGGCCGGTTGGGCGAAGCAGTTGGACATCAGGGTCTGGTCTTGCGTGTTGGGGTCGGCGGCGATGGCACTCAGTTCCCCCTTCATGCCTTGCGTGTACCAGCTCAGCCGGGACTGCGGGTCCAGGGCGAAGAAGCGAACGCCCGTGGTGGCACGGCGGCCCTGCAGCATCAGCGTGCGGCCGCCGTGGTGCAACGCCGCGAACGAGGTGCCGTTGCTCAGGTTCAGGTAGGCCAGTTCGATCTCGCTGCCGCCGTCGCATTTGTACTGCACGGCCTGGCTGCTGAAGACCAGCTGGGGTTGTGGTGTTGCCGAGCCCTGGGCGGAGGCATCGAGGGCCAGCACGGCGACAAGGCTGGCGAGCAGGGTGCGTGTGAGCATGCGGTGTGTGGCGTCAGTGGGCGGCGCGGCGCGCGCGCTTGGGCGGCGGTGCGGCGTCAGCGTCGGGGGTACGGGCATCGTAGGCGTCCACGATGCGCGCCACCAGGGGGTGGCGCACCACATCGGCGCTGGACAGGCGGGTGAACGCAATGCCTTGCACCCGCTTGAGCACGCGCTCGGCGTCGATGAGGCCGCTGAGCTGCGTGCGCGGCAGGTCGATCTGGCTCACGTCGCCCGTCACCACCGCCTTGCTGCCGAAGCCGATGCGCGTGAGGAACATCTTCATCTGCTCGACGGTGGTGTTCTGCGCTTCGTCCAGGATCACGAAGGCGTGGTTGAGCGTGCGCCCGCGCATGAAGGCCAGCGGTGCGATCTCGATCTGCTGCCGCTCGAAGGCTTTCTGCACCTTGTCGGCGCCCATCAGGTCGTAGAGCGCGTCGTACAGCGGGCGCAGGTAAGGGTCCACTTTCTGGCCGAGGTCGCCGGGCAGGAAGCCGAGCTTTTCGCCCGCCTCCACCGCCGGGCGCGTGAGCACGATGCGTTGCACCGCGCTGCGCTCCAGCGCATCGACCGCGCAGGCCACGGCCAGGTAGGTCTTGCCGGTGCCGGCCGGGCCGATGCCGAAGGTGATGTCGTGCGTGGCCATGTTTTCCAGGTAGCGCGCCTGGTTGGGCGTGCGCCCGCGCACCTCGCCGCGCCGGGTCTGCATGGCCAGCGCGCCGTCGCCCGGGTCGGCCAGGGCGGTGTCGCCGCTGAGCATGAGCTGCACCTGTTCGGCGGGGATCGGCCGTTTCGCCATCTCGTACAGCGCCTGCAGGGTTTCCAGCGCCTGGGTGGCCTTGGCTTTCGGCCCTTCGATGCGGAACTGCTCGAAGCGGTGCGCCACCTTGACCTGCAAAGCGGCTTCGATGCTGCGGATGTGGCTGTCCATGGGGCCGCAGAGGTGCGCCATGCGGGTGTTGTCCGGCGGGGAGAAGGTGTGCCTGAGAATCAAACCGATAATCCAATGAACCAAGGAATTCACCGATGATAGGCAAGTTGACCGGTACGTTGCTGGAAAAGAACCCGCCCCAGATCCTGCTGGACTGCCACGGGGTGGGCTACGAGGTGGACGTGCCCATGAGCACCTTCTACAACCTGCCCGCCGCCGGCGAGAAAGTCGCCCTGCTCACGCACTTCGTGGTGCGTGAGGATGCGCAGATCCTCTACGGCTTCGGCACCGCCCCCGAGCGCGAGGCGTTCCGCCAGCTCATCAAGATCAGCGGCGTCGGCCCGCGCACCGCGCTGTCGGTGCTCTCGGGCATGAGCGTGGCCGACCTCGCGCAGGCCGTGAGCGCGCAGGAGAGCGGGCGCATCGTCAAGGTGCCCGGCATCGGCAAGAAGACCGCCGAGCGCCTGCTGCTCGAACTCAAGGGCAAGCTCGGTGCCGACCTGAACCTGCCGGGGGCCGGCCCGGCCCAGAGCGACGTGCAGAGCGACATCCAGCAGGCGCTGATGGCCCTGGGCTACAGCGACAAGGATGCCACCGCCGCGCTCAAGGCCCTGCCCAAGGACGTGGGGGTGAGCGAGGGCATCAAGCTCGCGCTCAAGGCCCTGGCGAAATAAACCATGAGCATCCAGACCGACGACTTCACCCCCGCGCCGCGCGTGGTCTCCGCCGCGCCGGCCTCGCCCAAGGAAGAGGCGATCGAGCGCGCGCTGCGCCCCAAGCTGCTCGACGAGTACGTCGGCCAGACCAAGGTGCGCGAGCAGCTCGAAATCTTCATCGGCGCGGCCAAGAAGCGCAGCGAAGCACTGGACCACGTGCTGCTGTTCGGCCCGCCGGGGCTGGGCAAGACCACGCTCTCGCACATCATCGCCCAGGAGCTCGGGGTGAACCTGCGCCAGACCAGCGGCCCGGTGCTCGAAAAACCCAAGGACCTGGCCGCGCTGCTGACCAATCTGGAGGCGAACGATGTGCTGTTCATCGACGAGATCCACCGGCTCAGCCCGGTCGTCGAGGAAATCCTGTACCCCGCGCTGGAGGACTACCAGATCGACATCATGATCGGCGAGGGCCCGGCCGCGCGCAGCATCAAGTTGGACCTGCAGCCCTTCACCCTGGTGGGTGCGACCACGCGCGCGGGCATGCTGACCAACCCGTTGCGCGACCGCTTCGGTATCGTTGCGCGGCTGGAGTTCTACACGTCCGAGGAACTGGCGCGCATCGTCAAGCGCAGCGCGGGCCTGCTGAACGCACCGATGGAAGACGAGGGCGGCTTCGAGATCGCGCGCCGCTCGCGCGGCACGCCGCGCATCGCCAACCGCCTGCTGCGCCGTGTGCGCGACTTCGCCGAAGTCAAGGGCCGCGGCGTCATCACCCAGGACATCGCCAACCGCGCGCTGGCCATGCTCGACGTGGACCCGCAGGGCTTCGACCTGATGGACCGCAAGCTGCTCGAAGCCGTGATCCACCGTTTCGACGGCGGGCCGGTGGGCCTGGACAACATCGCGGCCAGCATCGGCGAGGAGCGCGACACCATCGAGGACGTGATCGAGCCCTACCTGATCCAGCAGGGCTTCCTGCAGCGCACGCCGCGCGGGCGCATCGCCACGCTGGCGGCCTACCGCCACCTGGGCGTGGCACCGCCGAGCAACGCGGGCGAACTCTTTGCCGACTGACGCGGAGCACAGCCAGGCGTTTCGAGCGACCTGGCGCGGCAGCGCGGTCTGGGTGGCGGCGCTCGTGGCCCTCATGGCCGCAGGCTTCGCGGCGGGCGCCCTGGCCGCGCCGCGCGGCGCCTGGCTGTTGGGTGGGCTGGCGCTGCTCTTCGGTTTGATGGCCTGGTTGCTGCTGCAACCCTTGCTGAGTGCGCACCCCATCCTGCGCGTCGGCCCCGACGGCATCGGCGGCTACCTGCTCAAGGGGCAGACGATTCCCTGGAGCGACGTGGCCGATGTGGAGCACCTGGTGATGCAAGGCCAGCACCAGATCCAGATCCGGCTTCGCGAAGGCGCGGCCTCGCAGGCCGCGACGGCGGGCCTGTTCCGGCGGGGGCTCAAGCGCATCATCGCGCTCGCGCCCTTGCCCCGCGCCGAACGGCAGCCGGCGGCGCAGGCGGCGCTGCTGGCCTTCCAGCGCCACGCCACCGGCCAGGCTCAGGTGGCGCTGAACCAGCGGCTGGACGAGATGCTGGCGCACGACGCTTTCGAGGAGCGCTTGCGCACCCTCACCCCCACGCCCTGGGCGCTGTACGTGGTGATCGCGGTCAACGTGGCGGTGTGGGTGCTCAACCTGTTCGACGGCATGAGTCCCACGCAACCGACCTCGGCCGAACTGTTCGCCTGGGGGGCGAACTCGGCCACCGCCGTGGCGCGCGACGGCGAATACTGGCGCCTGCTCAGCGCCACCGCGCTGCACGGCGGTGCGCTGCACCTGGGCCTGAACATGTTTGCGCTGTGGGACGCCGGGCGGCGGGTGTGCCGCTGGTTCGGCAATGGCCAGTTCCTGCTGATCTACCTGGCGGCGGGGCTGGCGGGCAGCGCGCTCAGCCTGCATTTCTCGTCGCAGCAGGCGGTGTCGGTCGGGGCCTCGGGCGCGGTGTTCGGCGTGCTGGGCGCGCTGCTGGTCGGCGTGTACCAGCACCGCGCGAGCGTGCCCAAGGCCATGGCGACGCAACTGCTGACCAGCCAGGGCGTGTTCGTGCTCATCATGCTGGGGCAGGGGTTTGCGCGCCCCGGCATCGACAACGCGGCCCACGTGGGCGGGCTGGTGATGGGGGCTGTGCTGGCCTGGTTGCTCGTGGAATTGATCGACGAGCGCGCCACGCGCGGCCTGCGCCGGCGCCGCCAGGTGATGGCGATGGCGGCCACCGTGCTGCTGGTGGGCGCGCTGGTGGGGCTGGCCCGGCCCGGTGTGGACCACCGGCAGTTGTTCGATGCCCAGGCGCGCCTGACGGACCTGCTGCCCCGCCTGAAGGCGGCCGAGGCCGCGCTGCAGCAGGACGCCAGAGCCCACAAGGAGAAACGCCTGAGCGAGGCCCAGTTCGTCGACGCGATGGCCGAGCGCCACATCCCGGCCTACCGGGCCATCGATGAAGAACTGGCCGCGCTCGGGCCCCAACCCAACGTGCCCGCGATGGCAGACATCCGCGAGCTGCACGGCATCGTGCTGGAGGTCATGACGCTGGAAGTGGGTAAGCACCGGGGCACGCTCGACAGGCCGCAGGCCGACGCGCGCCTGAAGCAGCTGTCGGACCGGATGGTCAGCGTGGGTGCCCGTCAGCGAGCGAGGAACGCGCCGCCGGCCAGCCCGTGAGGGTGGCCGGTTCGGCGCCGTCGCGCCGGCCGCGCAGCATGCCCGCCACGATCAGCACCTGCGCCGCGTAATAGGTGCTCAGCACCCACACCTGCGACATCGGCAGCGGCGACACGAACTTGTTGGTTGCCAGCAGCGAGTCGCTCAGCATGAAGAAGCCCGCGCCCAGGGCCACCGCCAGGGCCGCGCGGTCGCGGTGCGCAGCGGCGCGGCCGATGGCCTGCGCGGCCATCAGCGCGATCACCAGCACATAGGCCGCCACCGGCGCGCGCAGGCCGGCCGGCAGGCCACCCAGCCACAGAAAGCTGTACATCGCCACGCCCAGGCCCAGCGTGGCCGCCAGCGCGCGCCGGCTCGGGAACCAGGGCAGGCCCAGGCGGAACAGCGCGATGTAGGCCAGGTGGGCCAGCAGAAAGGCCACCAGGCCCGGGATGAAGTAGCCCGACAGCATCAGGAACACGTCACCGGCCAGGGACAGCGCGAGCGCGGCCAGCAGCAGGGCATCGGCGCGCCGCACGCCGCCCGCGCCGCGCGCATGCGCCCCCACCACGGCCATGGCGATCAGCATGGCCAGCGGCTTGAACACCCGGTGCAGCTCCAGCCAGCCCAGCGCGGCGGTGGCCATGGCCAGGGCGCCGCATTCGATCAGCAGCGCCTCGCCCATGCCGATGCGGCCCTGCATCACCGCGCCGATGGCCCACAGCGCCACCAGCAGCACGCTGAACACCACCGCACTGCGCGAGAGCGGCCAGGCGTCGGCGAACCACAGGAAAACCGCCACGCCCGCGAGCAGCGCCACGAACTGCGCGCCCGCGAACCAGCGCACGGCGGCGCTCATGGGGGGGGCGTAGCGCTGCACGCCGGCGAGGTCGAACGTGGGGGCCGGGAAGCGCGCGGCCACGTCGGCCGGCCGCCAGCCCGGCGGCTTGAGCCACACGCGCAGCTTGTCGGCCCAGCGCCGGGTGTGCCAGCTGTCGCGCAGCAGGCCCCAGTACACCTCGCCGTTGGCCCACAGCGGGTCCCAGCTCTGCAGGGGCTTGCGCGTGCCGTACACGCACTTTTCGTCCTCTTCCCTGAAGCTGCCGAACAGGCGGTCCCACACGATCAGGATGCCGCCGTAGTTGCGGTCGAGGTAGCGGTCGTTCACCGCGTGGTGCACGCGGTGGTTGGAGGGGCTGCAGAACCAGCGGTCGAACCAGCCGAGCTTGCCGACCTGCTCGGTGTGCACCCAGAACTGGTAGAGCAGGTCGATCAGCGCCACCACGCCGAACACCAGCGGCGGCACGCCGGCCACGGCCATCGGCAGGTAGAAGAGCCAGCCCAGCAGCGCGCCCGAGCTGGTCTGGCGCAGCGCGGTCGAGAGGTTGTAGTCCTGGCTCTGGTGGTGCACCACGTGCGCGGCCCAGAAGACGGCGCTCTCGTGCCCGGCGCGGTGCAGCCAGTAGTAGCAGAAGTCGTAGAACACCAGCGCGGTCAGCCAGCCGGCCCAACTGGTCCAGAACGGGTGGTCGGGCCAGATCGCTACCGCCGAGTAGACGGCGGTGTACAGGCCCACGCGCAGCAGCCGGGTGAACACCGCGCTGATCTGGCTGAGCATGCCCAGGCCGATGCTGGTGATGGCGTCGTCGAGCCGGTAGGTGTTGCGCCGGCGCTTCAAGCCGATCGCGTACTCGACCGCGATCAGCGCGAAGAACACCGGCGTGGCCAGCACGATGATCTGGTTCGGGCTCATGGGCGGCGTGGGGGGCGCGAGCGAGGCATGCGCGCATTGTGGGCAGAAGCCGGTGTTTTCACCCTTGGCATCAACCCGCATGCCCGTGCCAGAATCGCGGGCATGTCCGCCAACCCGCCGCCCACCGCGACCGCCCCGCAGAGTGCCACCGCCGCGCTGTACCGCGCCGCGCTGGGGCCGGTGAACACGGCGCACTACCTGGCGGTCTTCGAGCGCTTCGACGACGCCGGCCGCGCCAGCCCGGTCTGGAACCCGGCGGCCGGCCTGCTCACCCTGAACTGGATGGTGTTCCGCCAGCTCTGGGGTTCGGCGCTGGTGTACCTGGCTTGCGCCCAGGGGCTGGCGCTGCTGGTGCTGGTGGTGGCCCGGCGCTTTCTGCAGTGGCCCACGTCGGTCGAGTGGGGCGTGCTGCTGACGCTGCTGTTGCTGAGCATCGCGATTCCCGGCGCCTACGGCAACGCCCTGCTGCACGCCGACACCCGCCGCCGCATGACGCGCGCGGTGCGCGAGGCCCGCACCGTGCGCGAGGCCTGTGCCGCGCTGGAGAAGCGGGCGAGCTCGAAGCGGCGGCTCTGGGGGCTGGTGGTCGTCAACCTGCTGTTGGCCGGCGCGCTGGCGGCGGTCTGGCTGGGCGGGTCGAAGGCGGGCCTGCCGGCGGCGCCCGAGGCCCGGGTCATCGAGCCGCCGGCGCTGGCGGCCGTGGTGCCGGCCGCAGCCGAATCGCCGCCCCCTGCGCCGGAGCCGGTGCCCGAGCCCGCACCGGTGATCGTGACGCCGCCGGTGCTGCCGGCACCCCCAGTCGCGGAGGCTCCACCGGTCGCACCCGCCGTGGTGACCGAGCCCGAGCCGCCTGCACCTGCACCGCCCCCCGCCAAGGCGGTGGCCGTCTCCAAGGTGGTGGCCCCCAAGGCGCCGGTGGCGCCGCCCACGCCGCCACAGGCCCATGGCATCAACGTCGGGCTGTTCGCCGACCCCGGCAACGCGGACAAGGCCCACGCGCGCCTGGTCGAGGCGGGTTTCCCGGCCATCCAGCAGAAGGTCGAATCGCCCAAGGGCGAGCTCACCCGGGTGCGCGTGGGGCCGTTTGCCAGCCGCGCGCAGGCCGACGAAGCCGCGGCGCGCATCCGCGCCCTGGGGCTGGACGCGATGGTGTTCGCGCCCTGAGCCGGCGCGGGCGCTCAGCCCAGCGCGCCGCGCGTGTCCACCGGGATCAAGCGCTCCACCTTGCCGCCGGAGAGGCCGCCGCGCACGCCGAACATGAGGTCGTGCAGGTTGACCGTGGGGTCGCAGTGGCCGGGCACCAGCCAGACGGTATCGCCCAGGTTGGGCAGCGCCTGGCCCGCGTGGGCGGGGCGCAGGATGCCGTGCTCGTCCCCGCCGTTGGCGAACACCAGGCCCGGCGGGCTCCACACCGCCGGCAGACCGCTGTCGATGGCGTGGCTCTTGTGGCCGGCGTCGCACACCGCGTGCTGGGCGCTGCGGCTCATCACCTGGGCCTTGAGGAACAGCGCATGCTCGAACACCGGGGCCTGCGGCGCGCTTTCGTTGCGCGCGTAGTCGGCGTCCATGAACAGGTAGGAGCCCACCTGCAGCTCGCCCCAGACGCGGCTGGCCGTTTCCAGCGCGAAGGTGCCGGTGCCCGCGCCGGTGATCAGCGGCACCGTGAAGCCGGCCGCCTGCAGCCGTTCGCGCGTGAGCGCGGCGGCCCAGGCCGCTTCGCCGATGGCCTTGGCGCGCTCGGCCGGGTCGCGCCGGTGCTGCGCACCCCCGTGGTAGGCCTGCAGCCCGGCGAAGCGCAGCACCGGGTGCTGGGCGATCAGCCGGGCCAGGTCCACGGCCGGTTCGCCGGGCGGCACGCCGCAGCGGCCCTGGCCGACATCGATTTCCACAAACACGTCGATGCGGTTCTCGCCGCCCACGCTGGCGGCCTCCAGCGCCTGTGCCAGCCGCAGCACGCCGGCCGCGCTGTCCACGGCGATCGCAAACCGCGTGTCGGGCAGCGTGCGCACCGCCTGTGCCAGCCGCTGCAGCTTGGGCAGGGCGATCACTTCGTTGCTGATGTAGATGTCGGTCACGCCGCCGCGGGCCAGCGCCAGGGCCTCGTCCGTCTTCTGCACGCAGACGCCCACCGCGCCGTGGGCCATCTGCAGCCGGGCGAGGTCGGCGCTCTTGTGCATCTTGGCGTGCGGCCGCAGCCGCAGGCTGTGGGCCCTGGCGTAGGCGGCCATGTGCGCGAGGTTGCGCTCCATGGCGTCGAGGTCGACCACCAGGGCCGGCGTGTCGAGTTGCGACACGTCCTGGCCGATCAGCTCTCTGGCGTTCTGCCAGCGCGAAGGGCGCGCAAGTTCAGGCAGCGCGTTCATCGAGTGGGGCTCCGGACTGCAGGTGGTGGGTGTCGGCCCAGCCGACCAGGCTCAGCCCCTCGGGCGACCACAGCAGGCGGTTGATCGCGGTGTTGGGCAGCTCCCAGCTGCGCGGGGCGGTGAGCTCCAGGCGCGTGGCGGCGCGGTACAGGATGTCGAGCACGCCGCCGTGCGCCACCATCAGCACCTGCTCCCCGGGGTGGCGCGAGGCCAGGTCGAGCACGGTCGGGATCACGCGGCGCTGCAGCTGCTCCAGCGACTCGCCGCCGGCCGGCGCGAAATCGGGCATGCGCTTGCGCCAGGCCAGTGCCTCGGTCGGCCAGCGCTGTTCGAGCTCGGCCCAGGTCTGGCCCTCGAAGCGCCCGAAGTGGCGCTCGCGCAGGCCCTTGTGGGGCGTCACGCTGAGGTTCTTGACGCGGGCCACCGCCTGCGCGGTTTCAAAGGCGCGGCCGAGGTCGCTGGCGTAGACGGCGGCAATCGGTTCGTCGCGCAGCGCTTCGGCCAGCTGGGCGGCCTGCCAGCGGCCGCGCTCGTTGAGGGCGATGTCGGTGTGGCCCTGGATGCGGGTGTCGCGGTTCCAGGCGGTTTCTCCATGGCGCACGGCCAGGATGCGGGTGACTTGCAAAGCGGGTCCTTGAACGCGGGGCGAAAGACTGCAACTGTACCGGGAGCGCCACTGTCCGGGGGGCTGCGGCGGTGTGAAAACCGGGGTTTGCGACACAATCCGAAACATGACGACGTCGCCGTCTCCGTCCGACGGGGATTTTTCCTCGCTCTTCAATTTCCTGCCGATCGGGGCCTACCGCAGCTCGCCCGAGGGCCGGATGCTGCGCGCCAACCAGGCGCTGGTGGCGCTCAACGGCTATGCCTCGGAAGGGGAGCTGCTGGCGGCGGTGAACGACATCGCGCTCGAGTGGTACGTCGACCCCGTGCGCCGGGCCGAGTTCAAGTGCCAGCTGGAGCGCGACGGCTTCGTGCGCGGCTTCGTCTCCGAAATCCACCGCCACCGCACGCGCGAGCGCGTCTGGATCAGCGAGAACGCGCACGCGGTGCGCGACGCGGCCGGGGTGCTGCGGTACTACGAAGGCACGGTGGAGGACGTCTCCGACCGCATGCGCGACCAGAAAACCCTGCGCGAGAACGAAGAGCAGCTGCGCCTGATCACCTCCCAGGTGCCCGGCGCCGTGTTCGCCGTGCACGTGCGCAACGACGGCGGGCGCGAGTACCGCTTCCTGAGCGCCGGCATCCGCGACATCTACGGCTTCGAGGCCGACGATCTCATGCGCAACCCCGCCTTGCTCGGGCGTTACTTCCACCCGGAAGATCAGGCCATGCTGGAGCGCGACCGGCAGGCCATCCTGGCCGGGCAATCCCATCTGGAGACCGAGTTCCGGGTCGTGCTGCCCGACGGCACCGTCAAATGGATCTGCAATCGCTCGTGCGCCGTGTCGGCCGACGCCACCGGCTTCCTCCGCGTGGGGGTGCTGTTCGACATCACCGACCGCAAGGAGGCCGAGGCCGCGCTGCACGCCAGCGAGGCGCTCTGGAAGCTGGCGCTGGAGAGCGCGGGCGACGGTGTCTGGGACTGGAACCTGACCACCGGCGAAGAGTTCTTCTCGCCCGGCATCAAGGCGATGTTCGGCTACGACAACGAGGACATCGCCAACTTTTCGGCCGAGCTCGATGCGCGCACCCACCCCGACGATGTGCCGCAGATGCTGGCCGACCGGCGGGCCCACTTCGAGGGCCACGCCCCGGTGTACCGCAACGAGCACCGCATCCGCTGCAAGGACGGCCGCTGGAAATGGGTGCTGTCGCGCGGCATGGTGCTCTCGCGCGACGACACCGGACGGCCCGTGCGCATGGTCGGCACGCACACCGACATCACCGAACACAAGCAGGCCGAAGCGCAGCACCGCGCGCTCGAAGTGCAACTGCGCGAATCCCAGAAGATGGAGGCCATCGGCACCCTGGCCGGCGGCGTGGCGCACGACTTCAACAACCTGCTCGCCGCCATCCTCGGCAACCTCGTGCTGGCGCGCGAGGACCTCGGCGAGCAGCACCCGGCGCAGGAGAGCCTGACCGAGATCAACCGCGCGGCCATCCGCGCGCGCCAGCTGGTGCAGCAGATCCTCACCTTCAGCCGGCGCCAGACGCAGGAAATGGTGCGCCAGCCGCTCACCCCGCTGGTGGAGGAGGCCCTGGGCCTGATGCGCTCGCTGCTGCCCGCCGGCCTGAAGCTGGTGGCGCGCCTGCCCGCCGCCGGGTTGCCGGTGCTGGCCGATGCGACCCAGATGCAGCAGGTGCTGATGAACCTGTGCACCAACGCCTGGCAGGCCCTGGAGGGCGGCTCGGGCGACATCACCGTGGCGCTGCGCGAGGTCCGGCTGGACGCCTCGCAGGGCCTGCAGCTGGGCGGCCTGGCCGGCGGCGCCTACGCCTGCCTGAGCGTGGCCGACAACGGGCCGGGCATGGACGAGGCCACGCAGCAGCGCATCTTCGAGCCCTTCTTCACCACCAAGGCCCCGGGCGCGGGCACCGGCCTGGGGCTGGCGGTGGTGCACGGCATCGTCAAGGCGCACCGGGGTGTGATCGCGCTGCACAGCCGCCCGGGCGAGGGCGCCCGTTTCGATGTCTACCTGCCCCTGGCTTCGGGCGCCGAAGGAGCGGAGGCCGAGGCGCCGGTCGCGGCCTCGCCCGCGACGGCCGCCGCGCCAGTGGCGCCGGGCAAGCACGTGCTCTACATCGACGACTACGAGGCCCTGGTGTTCCTGGTCGGGCGCCTGCTGCGCAAGCAGGGCTACCGCGCCAGCACCTTCGAGTCGGGCGAGGCGGCGCTGGCCTGGCTGCGCGAGCACCCCGACGACCCGGTGGACCTCGTCGTGACCGACCAGAACATGCCGGGCCTCTCGGGGGTGGAGGTGGCGCGTGAGCTGCGCGGGCTGCGCCCGGGTTTGCGCGTGGCCATCGTCTCGGGGCACGTCAACGACAAGCTGATCGCCGAAGCGACCGACGCCGGCGTGTGCGAGGTGATGGGCAAGCAGGACAGCATGGACGCCCTGGGCGAAGCCATCCGCGAGCTGCTCGAGCGCGCGACCGGCTGAGGGCCGCTCAGCGCGGCACTTCGATGTTGACCTGGCGCGGGCCTTCCGGGGGCGCAGGGAAGTCGCGCAGCGCCGCGTCCAGCATGGCCGCCCACAGGCCGTTCGTGCTGTTCCAGCGGCCGTCGTGCGCGGCACGGGTCTCGTAGACCACCTTGCCGCTGGCGGCGTGGCGGATCACCAGCGACACCTCGCGCTTGTAATACGGCGACTCCATGCGCGGGTACATCGGCATCCAGATGATCTGGCCGCGCCCGGTCACCACGTAGTCGCGCCCCGGCATCGCGTAGCCAAAGCCTGGGCCGAAACCGCCGCCCCAATAACCGCCCCAGTAGCCGTCGTACGGGCTCTCCCAGGGCGCGCGCGGCAGGCGCAGCGTGCTGGCCTCCACCTGCACCAGCCAGGGCGACGACGTGCCCTCGGCCGCGCGGGTCCAGCCCACTTTCACCAAGGCTTGCTGGGCCAGGCGCTCCAGCTCGTCCTGGCCGGTCGCGATCTTGCCCTCGCGCTGCGACGGCAGGCGCTCGAAGCGGTAGATCTGCGGCGCCTGCGGCACCGTCACCGGCGTGCCGGGCTTGGCCGCCTGGTCGGCCCAGCGCGAGAAACTCTGCACCTGGTTGTCCACCAGGTACACGCTGGCGCAGCCGCCGAGCACCGCCAGCGCGGTGCCGACGGCCAACACCTTGAAGGCGCGCAAGAAGGTGTGAATGGTCATGAAGCCTCCTGAATGGCCCTGGCGGTCGCCCGAGCAGAAGGCTCAGTGCGCCGCGGCAATCGGTATGACTGCGGCAGGCGCCGAACCGTTCCCTTGGGAGGCCAGCCAGTCCGCGTCCGGGGGCACCGCGCGTGCCGGCGCGGGCAGGGGCTCCTCGTCGAAGGCCTTGTCGCCGTCCTCGCTGGCCTCGCCGGTGGCGCGGATGGTTTCAAAAGGAAACAGCGCGCGGTCCATCAGGTGGCTGGGCACCACGTTCTGCAGGGCGGTGAACATGTTCTCGATCCGGCCGGGGAAGCGCTTCTCCCAGTCCTTGAGCATCAGGCCCACCTGCTTGCGCTGCAGGTTCTCCTGGCTGCCGCAGAGCGTGCAGGGAATGATGGGGAACTCGCGCAGCTCGGCCCAGCGGCTGAGGTCCTTCTCGGCCACGTAGGCCATGGGGCGGATCACCACGTGCTGGCCGTCGTCGCTCACCAGCTTCGGGGGCATGCCCTTGAGCTTGGCGCCGAAGAACATGTTGAGCAGCAGCGTCTGAAGGATGTCGTCGCGGTGGTGGCCGAGCGCGATCTTGGTCGCGCCGAGCTCGCCGGCCACGCGGTAGAGGATGCCCCGGCGCAGGCGGCTGCACAGGCTGCACATCGTCTTGCCTTCGGGGATCACGCGCTTGACGATGGAGTACGTGTCCTGGTTCTCGATGTGGAACTTCACGCCCAGCTTCGTGAGGTAGGCGGGCAGGATGTCGGCCGGGAAGCCCGGCTGCTTCTGGTCGAGGTTGACCACGATCAGCTCGAAGCGGATCGGCGCGCGCGCCTGCAGCTTCTGCAGGATGTCGAGCATGCCGTAGCTGTCCTTGCCGCCCGAGAGGCAGACCATCACGCGGTCGCCTTCCTCGATCATGTTGTAGTCCACGATCGCGCGGCCGACCTCGCGGCACAGACGTTTCTCGAGTTTGTGGTTTTCCAGTTCGGTGTTCATCGGCGGTTCTCTGGCGGGAGGCGTGATTGTGCGCCATCGCTCGCGCGGCTGCGCGCGGGCGCCTCGCTCACATTGCCCCAGGTGCCCACGTTGGCGGCCTTCAGCAGGGGCGAGGCGGGGCCGGCGGCCGCCAGCTCGTCGGCGGCGGCCTGCAGCAGCGGGCCGAACCCCAGCATGCGCTGGCGCGTGAGGCGCGAAGACGGGCCGGCGATCACGATCACGCCCGTGGCCGGTTCCTTCGGCCGCGCCACCGGCGCCGCCATCGAGCTCATGCCCGGCGCGTAGACGTCCTGGATCAGGCTGAAGCCGCGCGCGCGGTGCTCGTCGAGCATGGCGAGCAGGGCCTTGATGCTGGTCGGCGCGTTGGGCCCATGGTGCAGCGGCTCGCCCATGCCCTGGCGCGTGACGCAGGCGATGGCGGCGTCCTCCGTCAGCGTCATCAGCCAGGCATGCCCGGCCGCGCTGCAGGACAGCCGCAGGTCGATGCCCATGTCGGGGTCGTACTTGAGGCCGCTGCGCGCGCCCTGCGCCTTGGCCACCAGCGTGAGCCGTTCCCCGTCCACGATGGCCAGGCGCACCAGTTCCTCGGTGGCCTCGGCCAGGCGGTTGATCACCGGCTGCGCGATGTCGACCACGCCCGAGCGGCTCAGGAAACTCAGGCCCATGGAGGCCAGCTTGGTGGTCAGCGCGTAGTCGCCCCGCTGCGGCAGCTGGCGCACGTAGCCGAAGCGGATCAGCTCGTGCAGCGTGCGGTGGCAGCCGCTGCGCAGCTGGTTCAGGTCGGTGGCGATCTGCACCAGCGGCGCGCCGTCGGGGCAGTGCGCCAGGTACTCCAGGATGGCCAGGGATTTTTCGAGGGAACCGCTCATCCGTGCGCTCCGGGTCGGTGGGTGGGAAAGATCGAATGATGACATCTTTCAATTTTTGAAAGAAATAAAAAAGTTGAAAGCCTTTCAATAAATGTGCATGATGCGCGCTCCACCACACACCCAAACAGGAGACAAGGGCCCATGAAGCACACCACGATCAACCCTTGGCGGCGCGCCTTCGTGAGCCTGGCCGCCGGCGCCGCGCTGTTCGGCGCGGTGGCCGCGCAGGCGCAAGACGTGAAGGAGCGCACCCTGCGCTTCGCCTTCAG
This sequence comes from Hydrogenophaga sp. GW456-12-10-14-TSB4, assembly GCF_059424305.1. Classification (NCBI taxonomy): domain Bacteria; kingdom Pseudomonadati; phylum Pseudomonadota; class Betaproteobacteria; order Burkholderiales; family Comamonadaceae; genus Hydrogenophaga; species Hydrogenophaga sp. GW456-12-10-14-TSB4. The sequence continues at coordinate 62,573 of NZ_JBWKZH010000008.1, forward strand.
CCTGGCCCAGGACCATCCCCTGGGCACCGGCGCCAAAAAATTCGCCGACGCCGTGGCGCAGAAGAGCGGCGGCAAGATGAAGGTGGCGCTGTTCCCGGGCGCGGTGCTCGGCAGCGACCCGCAGAACCTCTCGGCCATCCGGGGCGGCACGCTGGACTTCACTTCCATGGCCACCGGCCTGGTGGCCTCCATCGACAAGCAGCAGATGGTGTTCGACCTGCCCTTCCTGTTCAACAACGCGCAGGAGGCCTATGCCATCGCCGACGGCCCCGTCGGCCGCCGGCTGATGGACGACCTCGCGCCGCACGGCGTGATCGGCCTGGGCGTGTGGGACCTGGGCTTTCGCCACCTCACGAACAGCCGCCGCCCGATCGCGCGCCAGGAAGACATCCAGGGCCTGAAGATCCGGGTGATCGCCTCGCCCATCTTCATCGACCTGTTCACCACCCTGGGAGCCAACCCGGTGCCCATGACCTTCGGCGAGCTCTACGGCGCGCTGGAGTCGCGCACCGTGGACGGCCAGGACAACCCGCTGGGCGTGATCGAGTCGGCCAAGTTCGCCGAGGTGCAGAAATTCCTCTCGCTCTCGCGCCACGTCTACACCGGCATGCCGCTGCTCATGAGCAAGAAGACCTGGGACGGCATGTCGGAGACCGAGCGCCGCATCATCCGCGAGTCGGCCGAGGAAGCGAAGAAGCTGCAGCGCGAGGCCACGCAGGCCAAGGAGGCGCAGGCCATCGACGGGTTGAAGAAAACCATGCAGGTCAACGAGGTCGCGGCGCCCGAGCTCGCGCGCCTGCGCCAGAAGGTGCAGCCGGTGGTGGACAAGTTTTCGCGCGAAGTCGGCGAGGCCACCTACAAACAGGTGGCCGAGGAACTGGCCCGGATGCGCGCGGGGAAGTGAGGCATGGCCTTGCTGGGCGGTGCCGCGCTGGCCATGTGGTGGGAGATCGGCGCGGCCGAGTTCGACGAGTTCGCGCACTGGCATGCCCACGAGCACTTCCCGGAGCGCCTGGGCATCCCCGGCTTCCGGCGCGCTTCGCGCTGGCGGCAGGCCGGCGGGGGCGACGGCGTGTTCGTGATGTACGAGCTGGAGGACCGCGAGGTCCTGGCCTCGGCGGCCTACCTGCAGCGGCTCAACGCCCCGTCGCCCTGGTCGGTGCAGATGATGCCGCACCACCGCCACATGGTGCGCAGCCAGTGCGAGGTGCTGGCCTCGTGCGGCGGTGTCACCGCCACCCATGCGCTGACGGTGCGCCTGTCGCCCCGGGGGCCTGAAGCTGCCGAAGGCCTGCGCGCGGCGCTCGCCGCGCGCATCGCTGCCTGGCCTGGTTGCGCCGGCCTTACCGGTGCGCACCTGCTGCGCCACCGCGCGCCTGCGATCGCACCCACCACCGAGCAGAAGATCCGCGGCGGTGACGCCGTGGCCGACTGGGTGCTGCTGCTGACAGCCTACGACGCCACCGCACTGGCCGCGCTCGCGCAGGGCGAGCTGTCGCCCGAGGCGCTGGCGGCGATGGGCGCGAGCGAGATCACGCAGGGCCGGTACGAACTGGCCTACGCGGCCGTGCCGGGCGACATCTAACGCAGCGGCCGGGCCACGGCCTCGATCTGCGCGCGCAGCCACCGGTGGGCCGGGTCCTGCTGGTGGCGCAGGTGCCAGATCAGGTACATCGGCATGCCGGGGCAGGGCACGGGCACCTTGACGCTGGCCAGGCCCTGCATCAGCGGCGAGCGCTGCAACAGCCCTGGCGCGGTGGCCAGCAGCCGGCTGCCCCGCAGGAAGGGCGGCAGGCCGGCGAAGCCCGGGACCATCACGGCGAAGCGGCGCTGCACGCCCTTGGCGGCCAGGTGCTGGTCCAGGTCCAGCGCCCGCCGCGGTTCGTAGACCACGGTGGCGTGGTCGGCTGCCAGGTACTCCGCCCTGGTGGTCGGCGCCTCGCGCGCCGCCGGGTCGTAGAACACCCGGTAGCGGTCCTCGAACAGGCGCTTCTGCACGATGTCGCTGCCCTCGGGCGGGCGCGGGCTGATGGCGACCTGGCAATGCCCGTCGCGCAGCATCGCCAGCGAAGGGATGTCCGACGGGATGACGCGCAGCGCCACGCCCGGCGCCTGCTCGCGCAGTCGGGCCGCCAGCGCGGGCAGCAGCACGTCGCGCTGGAAGTCGTTGGCCGCGAGGGTCAGGGTGGTGTGCCAGTCGGCCGGCGAGAAACTGCCCGAGCGCGCGAAACGCTCCAGTTCATCCAGCAGCCGTCGGGCCTCCACCGCGAGGGCTTCGGCGCGCGCGGTGGCCGCGATGCCGCGCCCGCGCTTGACGAACAGCGCATCGCCAGTGATGCCGCGCAGCTTGTCCAGCAGGTGGCTCACCGCCGACTGCGTGACCCCCAGGCGCTGCGCGGCCCCGGTGATGGAGCCGGTCTCCACCACCGTCACCAGCAGGCGCAGCAGTCGGGCATCCAGATCCGACCAATCGAATTTGCTCATGATTCCTATGATCATCCATCGGTTTATCTTTGGCAATGGACGGGGAACACTGCAGGCATTCCAACGCCTTCCCCAGGAGATCCCCATGAGCGCACCGCTGCCCGAGATTCCCGGCACCACGCCTTTCGACGGCCGGCAGGCCCGCAAGGGCTACGCCCTGAACAAGATGTGCTTCTCGTTCAACGAGGAGCGCAACCGCACGGCCTTCCTGGCCGATGAAGAGGCCTACATGCGCCGCTTCGGGCTGACCGAACCGCAGGCCGCGGCCATCCGCGCCCGCAACGTGCTGCAGCTGATCGAGGCCGGCGGCAACGCCTACTACCTGGCCAAGTTCGCCGGCATCTTCAAGCTCGACATGCAGGACATCGGCGCTCAGCAGACCGGCCTGAGCAAAGCCGAATTCCAGGCCCGCCTGCTGGCGGCCAACCATTCCTGAACCCTCCCGGAGCACACACCATGGCACGCATCATCGGCGGTCTCGGCACCTCGCACATCCCCGCCATCGGCGGGGCGATCCACAAGGGCCTGCAGCAGGAGCCGTACTGGAAACCCTTCTTCGACGGCTTTCCGCCCATCCGGGCCTGGCTCGGCGAGCAGCGGTCCGACGTGGTCGTCATGTTCTACAACGACCACGGGCTCAACTTCTTCCTCGACAAGATGCCGACCTTCGCCATCGGCGCGGCGGCCGAATACCACAACGCCGATGAAGGCTGGGGCATTCCCACCCTGCCACCGTTGCGGGGCGAGCCCGGGCTGTCCTGGCACCTCATCGAGGCCCTGGTCGAGAAGGAATTCGACGTCGTGAGCTGCCAGGAGATGCTGGTCGATCACGCCTGCACGCTGCCGCTCAAGCTGTTCTGGCCGGAAGGCGAGTGCCCCGTGACGGTGGTGCCGGTCTGCATCAACACCGTGCAGTTCCCGCTGCCCAAGGCCAGCCGCGTCTACGCCCTGGGCCGGGCCGTGGGCGAGGCGATCCGTTCGTGGGACAGCGACAAGAAGGTCGCGGTGATCGCCTCGGGCGGCCTGTCGCACCAGCTCGACGGCGAGCGCGCCGGCTTCATCAACAAGGCCTTCGACCTGCAGTTCCTCGACAGCCTGCAGAGCAACCCGCAGTGGGCGACGCAGTTCAGCATCCACGAGATCGTGGAGAAGGCGGGCACGCAGGGCGTGGAGCTGCTGCAGTGGCTGGCCATGCGCGCCGCGCTCACGGCCGCCGGCGCGGGCGTGCGGCCCTTGCACCGCAATTACCACATCCCGATCTCCAACACGGCGACCGCTGTGCTGGCGCTGGAGGCGGTCTGAGGGGGCCTCAGACCGGGCCGGGCCAGCGCACCTCGATCGCCTCGTCCAGCGGCGACTCTTCCAGGTTGTGGCCTTCGCCTCCGCGATCGACCACCAGGAAGTCGCTGATCATGTCCAGCGCCAGCAACGGGTGGTGCCAGACGTTGCGGTCATAGTTCACCCCCTGCCAGCCCTTGCTGATGAAGGCCTGCAGCGGCCCGGGCGTCCCGCCCGCGTCGGGCGCGACCACCACGATGTAGCGCTGCGCCGCCAGGGGAATGAAGGCCTGGGAGCCGAGCGGGTGGCGCTCCATCAGCTGCAGCCGAACGGGTTGCGCGCGGGGCTGGGCGCGGAACAGGTTGACGATGGGCCGGCCGCCTTCGGCCAGGGTGTCGATCTGTGCCAGGTCGTGAAAGCGCCGCGTGGTACCGCCGTTGATGTCGAACTGGCGCGCGCCCTCCAGCTCGATCACCTGGCCGAACGGCGCGAAGGCCTTCTTCGTGAGGGCGCGCGCCCGCAGGATCTTCATGCCGCCACCGGTGTCAGCGGTGCGAGCCGCTGGCGCATGAAGTTGCTGACGTGGGGCGTGAACTCCATGAAGCCCTTGACGGCGTGGAACTCGGGCGTGTCGTACACCCAGTCGCCGGCCACCTCGTAGATGGCGGCGTACTTCGGGCCGTCTTCGAGCGAGACGAAGCGGCGCGCGGAGAACCAGCCCGGGCAGGCCAGCAGCGCGGGAATGTGCACCGCCTCGTACCAGCGGTTGAAGGCATCCTCGTGCTCGGGCGCGATGTCCACGCGCACGATGTGCAGCACCGGGCCGGCGCTCATGGCGCCGCCTCCACGCGCGGCTTCACGCGCGGGAACTTCAGCGTCGCCTCGGCCTTGAGCACTTCCTTGCCTTCTTCGTTGGCTGCGCTGGCCTGCCAGGTGACGGTGCGCGTCTCGGCGTTCATCTCGTGGATCCAGACGCGGAACGCGATCGTGTCGCCGTAGAACACCGGGCCGGTGAACCAGAAACGGTCCTCGATCGACACGCCCAGCGTGCCCGCGAGTTCGGCCGTGAGCACGTTGGTGCAGATGCCCGCCACCATGATGCCGGGCGCGAGGCGGCGGCCGAAGCGCGTGGTTTCGGCGTAGGCATCGTCCACGTGCACCGGGCCGAAGTCGCCGGTGGCGGCGATGTAGAGCGCCCCGTCGGCTTCGGTGATGGTCTTGCTGACCGACACCTCGTCGCCGACGTGCAGGCTGTCGAAGGGTTTGAGGTCGTACATGCTCAGCCTGCCTTGACGGGGACCAGCGTCGCGCTGCCCTGGGCCACGGTGTCGCCGCCGGCGACGGCGCAGCGCACGCTGCAGGTGATGCGGCCGGTGTCGGCGGCCGTCACCTCGACGCGCGACTCCACCGTCTGACCCACCTGCACCGGTGCGCTGAAGTCGATGGCCAGGCCCGCCAGGCGCCAGCCCGGGCCGGTCAGGCGGTTGAGCGCGGTGGTGGCCAGGGCCACGCCGTTGAGTTCAAAAGCGAGCATGTGCTCGAAGCCGGCCGCGCGCGCGGCGCGCTGGTCGACGTACAACGGCGCGAGGTTGCCGCTGATGCCGGTGTACATGGCCTGCTCGGCCACGGTGAGGGTCTTGCGAAACGACATCGTGTCGCCGGTCTTGAGGGAAGTGGTCATGGTGTTTTGAAGGAGAGGTTTACAGCTGCAGTCCGCGTTTCATGACGCTGCGCGCGATCAACATGCGGTGGATTTCCGACGTGCCGTCGTAGATGCGGGTCACGCGGCAGTCGCGGTAGATGCGCTCCATCGGCAGCTCCTTGGTGAAGCCCATGCCGCCGAACACCTGGATGCCCCGATCGGCCACGCGGCCGATCATCTCGGAGGCGTAGAGCTTGACCATGGAGACCTTGTCACGGCAGTCGATGCCCTGGTCGAGCTCCCATGCGGTGTTGAGCACCATCATGCGGGCGGCGAAGATCTCGGTGGCCGAGTCGGCGATCATCTGCTGCACCATCTGGAAGTCACCGATGGGCTGGCCGAACTGCTTGCGGTCGTTGGCGTGGTGGCGCATCAGTTCCAGCACGCGCTGGCCCATGCCGACGGCGCGCGCGCCGATGTGCGCCAGGCGGATGCCCGAGACGCTGTTCATGATCAGCTTGAAGCCTTCGCCCACCTCGCCCATCACCGCGTCGGCCGGGATGCGGCAGTTCTCGAACACCAGCTCGGCGTGGCCGTAGCCGCGGTGGCCCATCATGGGTTGCACGCTGGTCACCTCGAAGCCGGGCGTGCCCTTGTCCACCAGGAACAGCGAGATGCCGCCGCGCGCGCGCTTGTCCTTGTCGTGCACGGCCATCACGATCACGTAGTCGGCGATGTCGCCGTCGCTGATGAAGTGCTTGCGGCCGTTGAGCACCCAGTGGTCGCCGTCGAGCGTGGCGGTGGTGCTGATGGCGGCCGCGTCGGAGCCGGCGCCGGGCTCGGTGATGGCCATGGCGCAGATCTTCTCGCCGCTCACCGTGGGCAGCAGGTACTTCTCGCGCTGCGCGCCTTTGCAGGCCAGCAGCATGGGATAGACCTGGCCGAAGATGCGGCGGATCAAGGCGTCCGAGGTCTTGCCCAGCTCTTCTTCCACCAGGCACATGGCGACGTGGCTCAGGCCGCCGCCGCCCGTGTCTTCGGGCATGTTCATCGCGAACAGACCGAGCTCCTGCGCCTGCTGGCGCACGCGCTGCAAGGCCTCGGGCGGCACGTGGCCCAGCTTCTCGGTGTCGGCTTCGAGCGGCTGCACTTCCTGGGTCACGAAGCGGCGCACGGTGTCCAGCAGCAGCTGGATGTCGGAGGGAACGTTGTAGTCAAACATGAAGGTTCGCGGTGGTGAGGGGTTTCAGGATTGGGGGGTGGGCATGCCGATGACCCGCGCGTCGGCGAGCGCCCGGCACTCGGCCTCGCTCAGGCCCAGGCGCCGCAGGATGGCGGCGCTGTCCTGGCCGGCGTGAAAGGGCATGCGGCGGTAGTCGGGGAGCTGGCCGTCGTAGCGCAGAGGGTGGTTCACCAGCAGCGCCGTGCCGCCGCCGGGCACCTCGATCTCACGGAAGGCTTCGTTGTGCCGGGCCTGCGGGTCCTGCAGCAGGTCGTCGTAGTTGCGCACGCGCTCGTGCCAGATGGCGTGGGCGTCGAACACGGGCGAGAGGTCCTCGAAGCGCCGCGTGCGCAGCTCGGCGGCCACCGCCTGGGCGTAGCGGTCGCGCTCGGCGTAGCGGTCGATGCCGTGCAGGGCGCGCAGCGCGTCGCTGTCAAGCGCGGCGGCCAGTTTCACCGGGTCGTTCATCGACAGCACCACATGGCCTTCGGCCAGCGGGTACAGGCCGTAGGGTGCGTCGTGGTACCAGCTGCCCACGTGGCGGTCGCGCGTGAACACATCGGGCCGGTTCTTCACGGCGTAGTACTTGGTCAGCGCCTCGGTCTGCAGGTCGATGCCGGCGGTGAACAGGCTGCTCTCGACCAGCGTGCCTTCGCCGGTCTGCAGGCGCCGCACATAGGCGCCGAGGATGCCCATGGCGAGCAGTGCGCCGCCATGCTGGTCCACCACGGCGGCGCCCACGGCCGACGGGCCCTGGCTGCCGCCCCCGGTGGCCGCGATCAGGCCCGAGCGCGCCTGCATCAGCAGGTCCTGCCCCGGGCGCGAGGCGGCCGGCCCGGTGCGGCCCAGGCCGCTGGCCGAGGCCAGCACCAGCGAGGGCTTGCGCTCGCGCAGCAGGTCGAACCCCAGGCCCAGGCGGTCGAGCACGCCGGGGCGGAAGTTCTCGATCACCACGTCGGCCTCGTCGATCAGGCGCAGCACCAGGTCGCGGCCTTCGGGCTGCTTGAGGTCCACCGCCAGGCTTTCGGTGTTGCGGTTGGCGGACATCAGGAACGCGCTCACGCCGTTGACCCAGGAGTTGCCGCCGGACCAGTGGCGCTCGAACGCGCCGTCCAGCGGCTCGATCTTCACCACGTCCGCGCCCATGTCGGCCAGGTATTGCGTGCAGGCTGGGCCCTGCAGGTAGTGGCAGAAGCTCACCACCTTCATCTTCAGTTGCAGCATGGCGACGCTCCTCAGGCGGCGGTCGCGCCGACCACGCGGGACTGCACGAGCTGTTCGATCTGCTGCGGGTCGTAGCCCACTTCGGCGAGGATGTCGCGCGTCTGCGCGCCCAGCCGCTGCGGCACCAGCCGCACCGGCGGCGCCTGGCCGTCGAAGCGCAGCGGGTGACCGAGCAGCGTCACCGGTGCGCCTTCGGCGCCGGGCGTGTCGATGAAGGCGCCCAGGTGGGCCAGCTGCGCGTCCTCGCGCAGCGCGTCGTAGTCCTTTACCGGCATGTGCCAGATCGCCTGCTTCTGCAGGGCCGGCAGCCATTCGGCGGTGGTCTTCTGCGCGAGGCGATCGGCCACGGTGCGCGTGAGGTCGTCGCGCTGGTCGAAGCTGGCGGACGCGGGCAGGCCGGCGAGCGCGGGCAGGTCGAGTGCCACGGCGAGGTCGGCCGGGGATGCCATGGAAATGGCGAGGTGCCCGTCGGCCGTGGCGTGGATGCCCGAGGGGCCGGCGCTGCACCAGCTCGCCAGGCCGTGGCGGCCACGCGGCGTGTCGCTGCGCGCGCCGTTGAGCCAGGCGGTGAGCGACTCGGCCTGCAGGTCGATGGCGGACTGCAGCAGGCTGCCTTCGACCAGCCGGCCCTGGCCGGTCTTCGCGCGGCCGAGCAGGGCCGCGAGGATGCCCATGGCCAGCAGCGTGGCCGCGTGCTGGTCGACGATCACCGGGCCGGTCGGGGTGGGTGCGCCGTCGGCGCGGCCGGTGCGCGCGGCCAGGCCGCTGCGCGCCTGCAGCAGCAGGTCCTGGCCAGGCAGGTCGCGGTCCGGGCCGCTGGCGCCGTAGCCACTGACGCTGGCGTAGACGATGCCGGGGTTGAAGGCCTTGATGTCTTCGTAGCCGAAGCCCATGCGCGCCATCGCGCCGGGGCGGAAGTTCTCCATCACCACGTCCGCGCCCTCCAGCAGGCGGCGCGCGATGGCCTTGCCTTCGGCGGACTTCATGTCCAGCGCCAGGCTGCGCTTGTTGCGGCCGGTGGTCAGCAGGTTCACGCTCTGGCCGGCCACGAAATGGTTGGCCACACCCCAGTTGCGGTGGAACGCACCGTCCACGGGTTCGACGGCGATCACGTCCGCGCCCAGGTCCGCGAGAAACTGCGCGGCCATGGGGCCCGCATGAAAATGGTTGAAGCTGATGACGCGGATTCCGGACAGCATGACGACTCCAAAAATGCAGCAAGGCGACCGCCTTGCGCGGGCCGCAGACGGGGGTCCGGGGCGTTTTCAGAATAGCGTCGGGGCGCTGTTTTTTGACCGCTCGCGCCTATTAGAGTTGGCCGATCAACTATCAATGGATCGCATACGTGCACGCTGTTGGGGCGCGCGGTTTTCCCCTATAGCGGGCGCTTATAGTCCGCCCCCTTCTTCTGATAGGGCGTGGGTGGTGCTTCGGGCTATGGTCCATGACGACTTCCCGAACCACGCACGTCATGACCCTTCCCACTTCCCAACGCTTTGGCGGCATCTACGCCGCAACCATCTGCCCGTTGTTGCCCGACGGATCGATCGACGAGCCCGTGCTCGAACAGCACCTGAGCAGCGTGGCCCGTGCCGACGGCATGACCGGCCTGCTGATCAACGGCCACGCGGGCGAGAACTTCATGCTCGACCGCGGGCAGAAGCGCCGCGTGGTCGAGATCGCGCGCGCCGCGTGCCCCAGGGACACGGTGCTGATCGGCGGCATCAACGCCGAAGACAGCCACGAGGCGCAGCGGCACGTGGAAGACGCCGAAGCCGCGGGCGCGGACGCGGTGCTGATCTTCCCGCCCTTCTCCTGGGGTCTGTCGCAGGACGCCGAGGTGGCCGTGCAGCACCACCGCATCGCCACCGGGACCAGCGCGCTGCCGCTGTTCCTCTACCAGGCCGGCGTGCGGGCCGGCACCCTGGCCTACACCCCGCCGGTGCTGGAGCGCCTGGCCCAACTGCCCAATGTGATCGGCATCAAGGAAGGCAGCTGGGAGACCTCGGCCTACGAAGCGCACCAGCGCCTCGTGCAGCGCGTCGCGCCCCACGTGCTCATGATGGCCTCGGGCGACGAGCACCTGTTCAGCTGCTTTGCGCTGGGCACGGCCGGCAGCCAGGTGAGCCTGGCCTGTGTGGTGCCCGAGTTCATCGTCGGCCTGTACCGCGCGATGCAGGCCGGTGATCTGGCGGGCGCACGCGTCTGGAACCACCGCATCTACCCGTTGGCCAAGGCGGTCTACGGCACCGCACCGGGCGGCCACGCGACCGCCCGGCTCAAGACCTGCCTGAAGCTGCTGGGCCGCATTCCCGACGACCGCATGCGCGCGCCCATGGGGCCGCTGCCGGCGTCCGAAGTGGACATGCTGCGCACCGCGCTGAAGGCCGCTGGTCTGCAACCCACGGCGTGACAAACCCATGAGCACCACCACCCTGATCCGCCATGGCCGCATCGTGACGGCCGTGGACGACTACCACGCCGACCTGCTGATCGAGGACGGCAAGATCGCCGCCGTCGGCCGGCAACTGCACGTGGGCCCCGAGGTGCGCGTGATCGACGCCGCCGGCCTGATCGTCTTCCCCGGCGGCGTGGACTGCCACACCCACCTGGAAAACACCTTCGGCGATTCGACCACCTGCGACGACTTCGAGTCGGGCACGAAGTCCGCGGCCTTCGGCGGCACCACCACGGTGATCGACTTCGCGTTCCAGAACCGGGACACCAGCCCGCTGGACGCGATCGCGCGCGCACAATCGAAGGCGGCCATCGGCGCGAGCATTGACTACGGTTTCCACGTGATCGTCACGCACGTTGATGAAGCGGTGCTGGGCGACATGCGCCACGCGATCCGCCACGAAGGCGTGAGCAGCTTCAAGATGTTCATGGCCTACCCGGGCACGGTGATGGTGGACGACGCCGCCATCTTCCGCAGCATGCGCATGGTGGGCGAACACGGCGGCATGATCGCGCTGCACGCCGAGAACGGCACCGTGATCGACCTGCTGATCCGCGAGGCCCTGGCGCAAGGCCACACTTCGCCCAAGTACCACGCGCTCACGCGGCCCTCGATCCTGGAAGGCGAGGCCACGCACCGGGGCATCAAGCTGGCCGAACTCGCCCAGGCGCCGGTGTACTTCGTGCACCTCTCGGCCAAGGAGGCGCTGGCGCACGTGATCGAGGCGCGCGACGCCGGCATCCCGGTGTTCGCCGAAACTTGCCCGCACTACCTGTTCTTCGACGAATCGGTGTACGACAGCGACGACTTCTCGCTCGCCAAGTACGTCATGAGCCCGCCGCTGCGCTCGCGCGAAGCGCAGGACGCGCTGTGGACCGCGCTCAAGACCGACGACCTGCAGCTCGTTTCCACCGACCATTGCCCGTTCTGCATGAAGGAGGGCCACATGGGCAAGGTGCGCCAGAAGATGCACGGCAAGGACGACTTCTCCAAGATTCCCAACGGCGCGCCCGGGCTGGAGACGCGCATGACGGTGATCTACGACGGCGGCGTGCGCACCGGCCGCATCTCGATCAACCGCTTCGTCGAACTGACCGCAACCGCGCCGGCCAAGCTGTTCGGCCTGTTTCCGCAGAAGGGCACGATCGCGGTGGGCAGCGACGCCGACCTGGTGCTGTTCGACCCCGATGCCGAGCAGGTGCTTTCGGCCCACACGCACCACAGCCACTGCGACTACAGCCTGTTCGAGGGCCACCATGTGCACGGCAAGGTGCGCAAGGTGTTCTCGCGCGGCGACCTGATCGTGGACGAGGCGCAATGGCTGGGCACGCCCGGGCGCGGGCGCTTCCTGCGCCGGGGCGAAGCCGGGGGCTGGTGAGGTGCGGCACAACCCGGTGGCGCAGCGCTTCGCGGCGGGCGAGGCCGCGCTCGGTCTGGGCATCCAGCAGCTGCGCTCGGTGGCCGCGGTCGGCCTGGCGCGGCGCTGCGGCTTCCATTTCCTGTTTATCGACCTCGAGCACGGCCCGCTGAGTTGCGCGATGGCGGTGGACATCGCCGCGGCGGGCCTGCACGCCGGCCTGCCGGCGCTGGTGCGCGTGGCGGGCAAGGGCTCGCCCGACATCGCGCGGCTGCTGGACGGCGGCGCGCAAGGCATCGTGGTGCCGCACGTCGACACGCCCGACGAGGCGCGGGCGGTGGCCGATGCCTGCAAGTACCCGCCGCTGGGCCGGCGTTCCTTCTTCGGCCTGCAGCCGCAGTTCGGCTACCGGCGCGTGCCGGTGCACGAGGCCATGGCGCAGGCGAACCCCCAGGTGCTGTCTGTCGTCATGATCGAATCGCCCGAGGCCTTGCGCCAGCTGGACGGCATCGCCGCCGTGCCCGGCATCGACGTGCTGATGATGGGCTGCAACGACCTCTCGATGGAGCTCGGCCTGCCGGGCCAGCTCGACCACCCGGTGATGGCGGCCGCGCGGCGCGACCTGGTGGCCGCGTGCCGCCGGCACGGCAAGACGCCGGGCCTGGGCGGCATCGCGGACGCCGCGCTGCTGCGCCGCTGCATCCGCGACGAAGGCATGCGCTTCGTGCTGGCCTCCAACGACACCGACCTGCTGCTCGACGCGGGGTTGGCCCGCGTGGAGGCCCTGCAGCAGGACTGACCGCGGTCAGGCGGCCTTCTGCTTGTCGGTCCGGCTGCTGTACATCGCCTTCATGCGCAGGTCCACTGCGCGTGCGTGGGCTTCTTGCGCGGCGGCGTCGCGTTCGGCCACCGGCCGCGGCTCGTGGTCGAAGTGCTGGAAGCGGTCGGTGCCGCGCACCAGCAGCGCCGATTCGCGCGTCGCCGTGCAGCGCACGTGCGTGGGCACGAAGCGCGCGGCGATGCCGATGCGCGCGTCCGCGCCGGTGTTCTTGCCCGAGGCGTGCAGGGTGCGCCCGTCGTGCAGCGCGACCTCGCCTGCGCGCAGCAGCACGTTCACCGCGCGCGCCTCGTCCACGCCTTGCGCCGTCTGGCCGCTGATGAGCATGTTGCCCGCGCTCTGGTCGGTGGCCACGGGAAGGCGTTCCTCGCGGTGGCTGCCCGGGATGTAGCGCAGCGGGCCGTTCTCGGGGCCGATGTCGGACAGGGCGATCCACACCGTCACCTGCTCGACCGGGTCGATGTTCCAGTAGGTGTCGTCCACGTGCCAGGACACGAAGCGCTCGTCCCCGGGCTGCTTGATGAAGAACTCGGTGGACCAGAGCAGCATGTCCTCGCCGATCACCCGGGCGGCCAGGTCCAGCACCATGGGCTCGGTGGCCAGCTCGGTCAGCCAGGGAAACAGCAGGTGCGGCTTGAGGGTGAAGCGGCCCTCGAAGCGCCCGCCCAGGGCCTGCTGCGAGGCTTCGAGCCGGCGGCGGTAGAACAGCGCGCGCTCGGCATCGATGGCGCGGATGGGAAAGGCGTAGCCGTCGCGGGCGTAGTGGGACAGGTCAGCGGTCTGCATGGGTCGTGGTCTCCGGGGCTGGGGCTCAGTGCGTCATCACCTGTTTCAGGAACAGCTGGGTGCGCTCGCTCCCGGGGCGGGTGAAGAACGCCGAGGGCGGTGCCACTTCGATCACTTGCCCCTTGTCCATGAACACCACCGTGTCCGCCACCTTGCGGGCGAAGCCCATCTCGTGGGTCACGCAGATCATGGTCATGCCCTCCGAGGCCAGCTCGGTCATCACGTCGAGCACCTCGTTGATCATTTCCGGATCGAGCGCCGAGGTGGGCTCGTCGAACAGCATGACCTGGGGCTGCATGCACAGCGAGCGCGCGATCGCCACGCGCTGCTGCTGCCCGCCCGACAGCTGGCCCGGGTACTTGTGGGCCTGGTCGGGGATGCGCACGCGCGAGAGGAAGTGCATGGCGCGGGCCTCGGCTTCCTTGCGGTTGATCTTGCGCACCCACATCGGCGCGAGCATCAGGTTGTCCAGCACCGTCAGGTGCGGAAAGAGGTTGAACTGCTGGAACACCATGCCCACTTCGCGGCGCACCGCGACCACGTTCTTCGACTCGTTGTTGAGCTCGATGCCGTTGACGTGAATCTGGCCGCGCTGGTGGTCTTCCAGCCGGTTGATGCAGCGGATCAGGGTGGACTTGCCCGAGCCCGAGGGGCCGCAGATCACCATGCGCTCGCCGCGCTTGACCGTGAGCTCGACACCGTCGAGCGCGTGGTAGTCGCCGTACCACTTGTGCACGTTGTTCAGGCGGATCATGGGGGTGGAATCGGTGCTCATGAGACGGCCTTTTCGGACGAGAGGGAAGGAATGCCCGCGCGCGCCAGGGCGGCGGCGATGCGGATGGCGTCGTCGGCGGGCAGCTCGCGCACGGTGCGCGAGAGCGGGCAGGCGATGACACCGAGCTGCCACAGCGCGAGCTTGATGCGGGCGTACATGTGGGGGCGCGGCAGGGCGTAGATGGCCCGCACCAGCGGATAGAGCCGGTCGCTCACGGCGCGCATGGCGACCAGGTCGTTGCGCTCGGACGCCGTCCACAGCTCGTGCAGCTGCTGCGGCACCAGGCTGGCCAGTCCCGAGAGCAGGCCGTGGCCGCCCACGGCCAGTTGCGGAAGGAACCAGTCGAAGTTTGACGGCAGCACCGCCACCGCCGCGCTGGCCCGGCGGATCGCGTGCCAGTTGTCTTCGTACAGGGCCATGGTGTCGCTGCCTTCCTTCACGGCCACCACCGATGGCAGCGCGGCCAGCCGGGCCAGCAAGGGCGTGCTGTACGACGCGCCGGAGCCGACGGGGTACTGGAAGAGCGCCAGGGGAAGCCCGCTCGCGGCGGCGATGGTTTCGACGTGGGCGAGCACCTCGTCGTCGCTGCGGTCGGGCGAGGCCGGTGGCGGGAACACCGTGAGCACGTCGGCGCCGGCCGCGCGCGCTTCGCGGGCCTGCTGCGCGGCGGCGGCGGTGTCGTTGGTCACCAGGCCGGCCACCAGCTTCTGCCCCGGGCGCAGGCGGCTGCGGGTGAATCGGATCACCTCGCCGCGCTCCTGTGCCGTGAGGGCCGAGCTTTCCCCCGCGTGGCCGTTCACGAACACGGCGGTGGTGGAGGTCGGTGCGGCGCAATAGCCGATCAGATGGTCGTAGCCGGCCCAGTCGATGGCGCCGTCGGGATGGAAAGGCAATACCGTGGCGACGGTGACACCGCCCAGAAGAAGAGAAGTCATGGTGGTCGGGGAAAGGGCAGAGAAACCGCTCAGCGGGCGTGTGCGGTGGATTGCCCGAAGCGGCGTTCCAGGCGCTCCTGCACGAAGCCCCAGGCGGTGGTCATGATCAGGTAGTAGATGGCGGCCACGCCGAAGACCTCGAGCACGTGGAAGTGCTCCTGCATCACCATCTGGCTGCGCCGCATCAGCTCTTCCATCGAGATCACCGAGGTGATGGAGGTCGCCTTGAGCAGGCCGTTGATGGAGTTGCCCAGCGGTGGGATCATCAGGCGGAAGGCCTGCGGCAGCGTGACCTTCCAGACCACCAGCCAGCCGGGCAGGCCCAGCGAGTCGGCGGCTTCGCGCTGGCCCTGGGCCACGCCCATGAAGCCGCTGCGCACGATCTCCGACATGTAGGCCGCCTCGTTCAGGATCAGCGCGATCAGCGCCGATTCGAGCACCCCCAGGCGCAGCCCCAGCTGGGGCATGCCCGAGTAGATGATCACCAGCTGGATCAGCAGCGGCGTGCCGCGGAAGATCCAGAGGTAGAAGCGCGCGATCTGCACGAGCGCGACGTTGCTCGACATGCGCATGCCCGCCAGCACGAGGGCCAGCAGCAGGCCCCCGGTGGCGGCCGCCACGGTCATGGCCAGCGTGACGCCGGCGCCCCAGAGCAGGAACTGGTTGGTGAGATAGTCCGCGAAAGCGGGGAAGTTGAAGAGTTCCATGCGCGTGTCGATGGGCTACAGGGCGGGCCGGTGAATCAGTTGGGGCCGGGGCCGCGGATGGCGAACGGGCGGTCAGGCAGCTTGGTCACGCCGTACTTGTCGAACAGCTTGTCGTAGGTGCCGTCCTTGGCCATGCCGTTGAGCACCGCGCTGATGGCGTCGGCCAGCGGGCGCGAGCGGAAGGCCATGGCGGTGGGCGTGCCACCCTGGCTGGCGAGCACCATGCTGGCCTGGCCGCGGCGCACGTAGTCCTTGCCGGTGTAGTCGGGCGGGGCGATCAGATCCACCTGGCCCGCGCGCAGCGCGGCCATGGCATCGGCCGTGGTCGGGAAGGCCTGGATGCGCAGCGGCTTGGCGCCCTTGGCCTCGTTGGCCTTCTGGCGGTCGCGCAGCCAGCGCTCCATGTACGAGTCGGCTTCCACGCCCACCGCGAGGCCGCTGAGCTCCTCGGCCGAGGCCACCACCACCTTCTTGTTCGGTGCGGCCACCAGGTCCAGGCCGGTCAGGCCGTAGGGCACGAGGTACATGGCCTTGGAGCGTTCCTCGGTCCAGAACATGCCGGTGTGGATGCCGTCGGAGCGGCCGCCGCGCAGGGCCGGTGCCTGGGCCTGGAAGTCCATGCGCACGAAGTTCATCTTCAGGCACAGGCGCTTGGCGATCTCTTCGCCCAGGTCGATGTTCATGCCCAGCAGCTTGCCGGTGCTGTCGACGTACTGCATGGGGGGCAGCGTGGGGTTGGTGGTGAACGTGAGCTTGCCCGGCTCCACGAGTTCGGTGGGGGCCACGGCGACCACGGGCTTGCATTCCTGGGCCGCTGCGGTCAGGGGGACGATGCCGGCGCTGGCGGCCAGAACGGCCAGTGCGACGGCAGAGCGAAAACGAAGGAAAGACACGGTGAGGACCCTTTCATTGATCAACCTGCACCGGAGTGAGCAGGATGTGGGCCCAAGAATAAGTCCGCTGTCGCGACGCCTTCAATTCAGTTAAGGGGCGCAACTATAAGGGCACGGTATATGCGTTATCTGGTGCAGGGTTTTCCCCAAATAGGCGCATTGCCCCACGCTGGACTCCAATACCCCCAAACCGGTGCGCCCGTTTCCAGCGCGTTGCACCACGCTGGGGCGACGCCCCCCGACAAGACCATGACCAATCCAGCCACCCGAACCCTGATCAATTTGCGCCAGCTCGAGGTGCTGCGCGCCGTGATGCGCTACCGCACGACCACCGGCGCCGCCGAAGAACTGGGCATGTCGCAGCCCGCCGTGAGCAACGCCATCAAGCTTGCCGAAACCAAGGTCGGCGTGGCCCTGTTCGACCGCGTCAGCAACCGCCTGCTGCCCACCGCCGACGCGCAATTGCTGCTGGCCGATGCCGAGCCGATCTTCCGCCTGCACGAGGCGATCCAGCGCAAGGCCTGGGACCTGCGCACCGGTCGCGCGGGCGTGTTGCGCATCGCGTCCACCGCCGAGTTGTCGCAGATGCTGGTGCCGCGCGTGCTGCGCCTGCTGCAGGACGAGCATCCCGATGTGCGCATCGCGCTGGAGACTGTGCGCATGGACGAACTGGTCGAGAGCGTGGAGAGCGGCAGCGCCGACATCGGCGTGGCCATGCGACCGCCCGCGCGCCCGAGCCTGGTGAGCGAGGTGCTGATCGAGTCGGAGCTGATGTGCATCTGCCCGCCCGACGATCCGTTGGCGAACATGCCGGTGCTGACCCCGTTCGACGTGCACGGCCGCGACATCATCGGGCCCGCATCGGGCGCGCCGCTGGGCGTGTTGCTGGACGCCGCCTTCGAGCGCTTTGGCGAGCGCTACAGCCCGCGCATCGAAGCGCGTTTCTCCAACGTGGCCGCGCCGCTGGTGGAGCAGGGACTGGGCATCGGTTTCGTGGACGAACTCACCGCGCGCCACCGGCCGCACGCCGGTTACTCGGTGCACCGCTTCAGCCCGCGCGTGCCCATCAAGGTGTGCGCGCTGGTGCTGCGCGACAAGCCGGTGCAGCGCATGGCGCAGGCGTTTCTCGATCTGGCGCGCGGGTTTCTTCAGGCCCAGCTGGACCCGCGCTCGGCGACGCCGCCGGCCACGGAAGAAGGCGACGAAGTGCGCAAGCCGATGGCTTGAGGGGCGTCAAGCTCAGCCGGCACCGGTGTCCAGCAAGTACCCCTGGTTGCGCACCGCGCGCAGCGGCAGGTGCAGGCCGCATTCGCGCACCACCTTGCTGCGCAGGCGGCTGATGATGACCTCGAGGCGGTGGCGGTCCATTTCATCGGGATGCAGCCCCATGGCCAGCGCCAGGTCGATCGGGCGGCACACGGCGCCGGCCTTGTCCATGAGCTGCCGGAGAACCTGGCCTTCGTTGACCGAAAGGCGCAGGCGAGCGCCGTTGGGCGCGATCAGATGGCCGCTGAGTTCGTCGGTGGACCAGCCGCCGGTGGCCGCCGCGGGCACCGCCGGTGCGGCCTTGAGCGCGGCGAAGCGCGCGCCCAGGCGTCGCAACACGAGCGCGAGTTCGTCCATGTCCACCGGTTTGACGAGGTAGGCATCGGCCCCGTCGGCCAGGCCCTGCAGCCGGTCGTCGCGCAGGCCGCGCGCGGTGAGCAGCACGATGCCGAGCTGTGCGTCGTGGGCGCGCAGGTACCTGCAGACCGACAGGCCGTCCTCGCCGGGCAGGCCGATGTCCAGCACCACGATCGCGCGCGGGCGTGTGGCGAGGTGGCGGTACAGCGCGGGCGCGGCCTCAAACGTCTCGACGGCGAATCCCATGTGACCGAGCTGGAAGGCCATCTCCTGGCGCAGGACGGCCTCGTCCTCGACCAGCGCCACGGTGTACGAATCTTTTTGCATGCAGGCAGTCGACGAAAATTGGCCGCGATGCTAACAAGAACTTGCTGCCTTCTCCTGTTTGTGTGTCTGTGGTGGGCCACCCCCTTGGCGTCGGCCGCCGCGCCGGCCGCGGTGGCGCTGGCGCCGGGGCAGCAGACGCTCTCGCTGGCGGGCCAGCTCCAGGCGAGCGCCCCCGGTGCGGCCTACGCCACCCCCGAGGCGGCGCTGGCGGGCTACCGGGCCGGCGATTTCCAGCCCGTGCCGGGCCACCTGGGGCGCGGTTACCGCCAAGCGCCGGTGTGGCTGGCGTTGACCGTGGACCTGAATGCCCTGGGCATCGAACCCGCCGTGCTGGAGGTCGGCCCGGCCTTCCTCGACCGTGTCACGGCCTGGCTGGCCGTCGACGGCGGGCGCTTGCAGCCCCTGGGCAACGCGGGCGATCAGGTGCCACCGGACCAGACGCCCCTGCGCGGGCTCAAACCCGCTTTCTTCCTGCACCCGCCGCACGGGCCGGCCACGGTGCTGCTGCGGCTGGACACCACCAGCACGCAAGTCGCCATGGTCACGCTCCACCGGCTGGAGGGCTATCTCGCGCGCACAGCCATCGAACATCTGGTGCTGGGTGGCGCGCTGGCGATCGGCCTGACGCTGGTGCTGGTCGCGCTGGGTCAGTTCGCCACGCAGCGCAAGCCGGTCTACCTGCTCTGGCTCGCCTACGTCGGCGCCACCACCGGCGTCTGGTTCTGCGTCGACGGTCTGGCCTACCGCCACCTGCCTTGGCGCGACCTGTCGCAGGTCAACACGCTCACCAGCGCGCTGGCGATCCTGTCGCTGGCGTTTCCGTTGCTGCTGATCACGCGCCTGTTCGACCTGCGGCGGTGGGTGCACCGTGTCCTGGCTGCCTGGGGCTGGCTGCTGATCGTTGCCACGGTGCTGGGCGTGCTGTTCGGTTCGCTGCAGGTGCCGGGGCTGATGCATTTGTTGAGTTCACCGCTGCTGCTGGTGGCGGCTGGCGTGATCGTGCAGCAGATGCTGCGCGGTGAGCGGCTGGTGCGCCGCTACGGTCTGCCGTTGCTGATCCTCGCGCTGTTGTCGTTGCACAACCTGGGTGCCAATCTCGGCTGGTTCTCCTATGGCTACGTTGCCCTCTACGGCTGGCAGGTGGCCGGCCTGTGCAACCTGATCCTGCTGCAGTGGGGTTTCATCGATCAGGTGCGGCGTCGCAACCGGCAACTCGAGGCCGAGCGGCATGCGCTCAACGACCAGCTGTCGCACCAGAACCAGGTGCTGGAGGCTCGCGTGGCCGACCGCACGCAGGAACTGCAGGCCGCGCTGACGCAGGTGCAGCAGGCCGAGACCCGCCAGCGCCAGCTTTTGAGCATGGCCTCGCATGAGTTCCGCACGCCGTCGGCGGTGATCAAGGCTTCGCTCGACTCGCTGCGTTACCTGCGGGACCAGATCCCGGCCGACGTGGCGCAGCGCCTGGCCAACATGCGCCAGGCCAGTCAGCGGTTGATCGAGCTGGCCAACGACCTGATCCGGCAGGACCGGTTGCAGGACCGGCTGGTCGACCCGGCCCTGCGCGAACGGCTGGAGCTGGGTGGGTTGCTGCGCGAACTGGTGGCGCAGTACCCGCACGCCGGCTGGCTGCGGCTCGCGCCCACGTCGCCCTGCTGGGTAGACGCGGATCCCGCGTTGCTCAGGATCGCGTTGAACAACCTCGTGCACAACGCCGAGCGGCATGGCCAGGGCGCGGCGCACGGCGTGGAGGTGCGCCTGAGCGTCACGCCCGACCAGGCCCACGTGGCGGTGGCCGATCAGGGCCCCGGTGTGCCGGAGGCCGACCGGGATCGCATCTTCGAGCGCTACGTCAGCGCCGCCGCCGACCCGGGCTCCGGCCTGGGCCTGCCCATCGTCCGTGACATTGCGCACACACATGGCGGCGGCGTTGCGGTGCACGGTGCGCACCCCTCGGGCTGTGTTTTCGTGTTCAGTCTGCCCAGCCGCACGAGGGAGAACGCCGCCGCAGGTTGACAAGGGCACGGCCACGGGGGGACGGAGGCTCTCGGAAACGAGAGTTTCGGGTGAGCTTGCGGGCAAGGCGGCTGCGCAGAATTCGCGTCGTTTTCCCTTCAGACCACAACGCACCTGCCATGCCCCGCACCACCCACGCACGCCGCCGCGCCGGCTTTCCGCGCACCGCCTTGTCTCTCGCCGCCTGCAGCCTGCTGGGCGGCTTCTCTCCGGCCGCCCTGGCCAGTTGCCCGGCCAACCAGGTTTCTTCGGCCTACTCGGTCGCCTCAGGGAGCACCGTGGCCTGCGTCGAAATCGTGGACAGCCTCATCACCGGCGTTGCCCACGCCGATGCGGCCATCAGCAACCAGGGCACCGTCACCGGCGGCCTGTACGTCACGGGCAATGTGTTGTGGAACTCGACGTTCGGCAACACCTTCGGCATTCGCGGTCTGCCCGGCAGCGCCTTCGGCGCCATCGTGATTGCCGACGGCGCCCGGTTGCAGTACGGCGCCAGCGCGGGTGCAGCAGCCACCCATCAACAGTACGCACTCGCGTTCTACGGAAGCCAGGCGACCCTGATCGACAACGCCGGCACGCTCGGTGGCAGCACCGGTTCGGGCGGGGTCGTTCCGGGCTCCATCATCGGGCTTCGGCTCGACAGCGCGACCTCGGTCGGCACCGTCCTCAACCGCGCCACGGGCACCATCCTCGGAGAGGGCGGCCCGGCGGTCCAGGTGATCTCCGGATCGACCATCTCGACGTTCAACAACGACGGCCACATCGAAGCCAGTTACGACGCCGCCGTGCTCGTCAACGGCAGCGGCAGCCGAATCACCACCTTCAACAACACCGGCACCCTGAGTGGCGCGATCAAGTCCGAATCGGGCGGGCTGTTGTCCACGCTGAACAACAGCGGCACGATCCAGCCGGGTGTGCTGGGCGATGCGATTCTGATCGAGGCCACGGCGGCGGCGGGCACCGTCATCAACAACAGCGGCGCCTTGTTGGGCAAAGTCAAGCTCAATGCCGCCAGCACCCTCAACCTCGACGGCAACACCGCGCGCGTCTCCGGTGCCGTGAGCGGCGGTGCGCTGTCGGTCGTCAATGTCAACGGCCGCTTCACGAGCGAAAACACCTTCTCGGTGGGCCGCCTCAACGTCGCGTCGGGCGGCGCGTTCGCCCTGGGTCACGCTGTTACCACTCAAAATGGTTTCACCAACGAAGGCACGGTTTCGGTCGCGCCCGCGTTGACCGCGACCATCAACGGCGATTACACGCAGCTCGCCAACGGCATCCTGAGAACCACGGTCACCGACGACACCACCTACGGCAAACTGGTGGTCAACGGCACCGCCAACCTGCCGAGCAACGCGCGCATCGACGTCAACGTCACCAACCCGAACTTCAACTTCACCGCGGCTGGCTTGTCGGGCGTGCTCAGCGCCACCACGCTCAACAGCGACGGCAGCTTCTCGGTGACCGACAACTCGTTGCTGTTCGACTTCCGGGCCGTCAAGGCCGGCAATTCGGTGGACCTCGTCTTGCGGGCTGCGCCGCCCAGTGACGGTGGTGGTGGCGCCACCCATGTCGTCAACGCCGTGGTGTCCACCCGCAACGATCCCGGTCTGGGCGCCGCGCGGGTGATCGATGCCGTCATCGCCGCCAACCCCGGCAGCGAGCTGGCCAGCGCCTTCGTTCCACTCACCACGCAGCAAGAAGTCTCCGATGCCGTGAGCCAGACACTGCCGTTGCTCACCGGCGGCTCGATGGTGGCGGCCAACGCTGCTTTCTCCGGCATCAACCGCGTGGTGCAGGCGCGCATCGAAACCAACCGCGGCCTGTCCTCGGGCGACACCTTCCTGGGCGACGGCAAGGTCTGGATGAAACCCTTCGGCTCCTGGGCCGGCCAGGACGACACCGCAGGCGTCTCGGGCTACAAGGCCAGCACCTCCGGCTTCGCACTGGGTGCAGACGGCACGGTGTCAGCCCACACCCGCATGGGTGCGGCTTTCGCCTACGCCAACAGCAGCACCGACAGCCGCTCGCTGGTGGCCCCGCAGCGCAACAGCGTCGATGTGTTCCAGCTCATCGCCTACGGCAGCCACAGCCTGGACGAGCGCACCGACGTGAGCCTGCAGGCCACGCTGGGCCAGAACCGCAACAAGGGCCAGCGCCACATCGCGCTGACCAACGCCACGGCCAGCGCCCGCTACGACAGCCTCAGCGCCCATGTGGGCGCCGGCATCGGCCGCAGCTACACGGTGGGCACCCGCTCCACGCTGACACCGAGCCTGCGCGCGGACTACACCTGGGTCCGTGATGCCGCCTACCGCGAGTCCGGGGCCGGCGCGCTCAGCCTCAACGTTGACCGCCGCAGCACCGACATGTTGGTGTTGGGCGGTGACCTGAAGTTCAGCCATGGGTTCGGCGAGCGCACCACGCTCGTGGCCAACACCGGCCTGGGCTACGACGCCTTCAACCGCCAGGCCGCCATCACCGCCGCCTTTGCGGGTGCGCCGGGCGCCGCGTTTGTGACCTACGGCCTGAAGCAGGACCCTTGGATCGGTCGCGCCGGGCTGGGCGTGGTGCACACGACCGCACAAGGCCTGGAGATCACCGCGCGCTACGACGCCGAGTTCCGCCAGCGCTTTCTCAACCAGACCGCCTCCGTCAAACTGCGTTGGGCCTTCTGAGTTCGCGCGGGGCCGCCGCAGGGTGGGCACTGGCGGCCCTGTTGCTCGGCGGGTGCGCGGGCATCCCCTCGCCGATTGAACGCCTGGAAGCGGCCGACCGCCTCGCGGCCTCACAGGGCTGGCAACGCACCTGGCTGGAGGGCGGCGCGTTCCGCTTGGCCGCTTACCACCCGGCCATCGCCGCACCGACCGGGCCACTCACGGTCTACCTCGAGGGCGACGGCCTGGCCTGGATCAGCGCCGACCAGGCTTCGGTTGACCCCACCCCCTCCGATCCTCTGGCGCTGCGCCTGACGATGGCGCAGGGCGGTGATGCGGTGGCCTACCTGGGACGGCCATGCCAGTACGTGGGTGCCGCCGTGACGGGCTGCCCGCAACGCTACTGGACGCAGCAGCGCTTCGCCCTTGACGTGGTGGACGCCACGTCGCAGGCCCTCGACCAGCTCAAGCGCCGCTTCAGCGCCCATCGCCTGCGGCTGGTCGGCTATTCGGGCGGGGGCACGGTGGCCGCCCTGGTGGCGGCACGCCGCAACGATGTGGACCTGCTGGTCACGGTGGCCGGCAATCTGGATACCGCCGCCTGGACGGCCTGGCACCGTGTGACTCCGCTGAGCGGCTCGCTCAACCCGGCCGACGAGACCGACGCGCTGTCGCGGGTGCGCCAACATCACTTTGCGGGCGGCCAAGACCGCACCGTGCCGCCTGGGCTGTTGACGGGCTTTGTGTCGCGCCTGCGTGCCTCGGCGCCGGTGCGCTGGCACCTGGAGCCGACGTTCGATCACCGATGCTGTTGGGAGCAGGCCTGGGCACAGCGGCTGCAAGCCGCCGCCGCTGAATGAAAAAAGCGCACCATCGGACCTTGTCGGCGGTTCACCACTGACCGCTTTCCATGCGGATGGCGACCTCGCAGTCGTCGAAGATCTCCAGCTTGGCGATCTTCACGCGCACGCCGATCACCCCGGGCAGCTGCATCAGGCGGCGCGTGAGCTTGCCGATCAGGCTCTCCAGCAGGTTCACGTGTTCGGCGGTGCACTCGTCGATGATGATCTGCCGCACCTTGCGGTAGTCCAGCACGTGGCCGATGTCGTCGTCGTGCGGCAGCAGGGGCTGCGTGCCCTGGTTGAGCTCGGCATCGACCTGGATCGGTTGCGGGCTGGATTTCTCGTGGTCCAGGATGCCCAGGTTGGCGTCGAAGCGCAGCCCCGTGAGCGTGAGGATCTGGTTGCCGGCGGCGGAGGCGTTCATGGTGGGCTGGCGCTGACTCACATCAGCGAGAAATCGCGCTCGAAGCGCATCAGGTGCTGGCCGCCGTCCACCAGCAGGGTGGTGCCGGTGATGGAGCGGTTGTCCAGCGCGAAAGCCACGGTGGCGGCCACGTCCTGCGGGCTGGACGAGCGGCCCAGCGGCGACTGCTGGTGCAGCTCGGCGAACTTCTCGTCGCTCAGCAGGTGGCTGGTCAGCGTGAGGCCGGGCGCCACGCCCACCACGCGCACGCGCGGCGCCAGGGCCAGCGCGAGCATGGTGTTGGCGGCTTCGAGCGCGGCCTTGGAAAGGGTGTAGCTGAAGAAGTCCGGGTTCATGTTCCAGAGCTTCTGGTCGAGCAGGTTGACCACCGCGCCTTCGGCCTGCCGCGCGTCCAGGTGCGCGTGCAGGGCCTGTGCCAGCAGCACGGGCGCGCCGGTGTTGGCGCGCAGGTGCTGCTCCAGTGCGGCGAAGCCGAAGCTGGAGGCGCTGTCGTGCTCGAAGATCGAGGCGTTGTTGACCACCGCGTCCACCCGGCCGAAATGCGCGACCACGGCCGGCAGCAGGGCGCGCACGCTGGCCTCGTCGCCGAGGTCGGCGAAGAAGGTGCGGGCGCTGCCGTCGCGGCCGCTGCGCAGGGCGCAGTCGTCGGCGGTGCGGCGCGCCTCGTCGGCGGAGTGGCGGTGGTGCACCGCCACGTTCCAGCCCGACTGCGCCAGCGCCAGCGCGATCTCGCGGCCCAGGCGCTTGCCCGCGCCGGTGACGAGCACGGTGCGGGTGGCAACAGCGGGTGTGGTGGCACTGGGCATGAAGGACAATCCGGGGGTGCAGAACCCCATGGCAACAGAATCCGAGAGTTTAACGAGCCCCCTGCTGGCGCGGGTGCGTTCGGCCGTCGCTGCGAGCGGCGGCTGGCTGCCGTTCGACCGTTTCATGGCGATCGCCCTCTACGAGCCCGGCCTGGGCTACTACGCGAATGCGCTGGCGAAGTTCGGCCACCTGCCGCAGGGCGGGAGCGATTTCGTGACCGCGCCCGAGCTCACCCCCTTGTTCGGCCAGGCCCTCGCGCGGCAGGTGGCCCAGGCGCTGGCCGCCAGCGGCACCGACGAGGTGTGGGAGTTCGGCGCCGGCACCGGCGCGCTGGCCCTGCAGGTGATCGAGGCCCTCGCCGAGCTGGGGCAGCCGCTGCGGCGCTACACCATCGTCGATCTCTCGGGCAGCCTGCGCGAACGCCAGCGCGCCACCCTGGCCGCGCACGCAGCGCAGGTGCACTGGGCCGATGCCTTGCCCGAGCAGCTGCACGGCGTGGTGCTGGGCAACGAGGTGCTCGACGCCATGCCGGTGCAACTGCTCGCGCGCGTGGACGGCGTGTGGCACGAGCGCGGCGTGGCGCTGGGCGCCGCGGGCGCCCTGGCCTGGGCCGACCGCGCCACCGATCTGCGCCCGCCGCTGGAGGTGGACGGCGAGCACGACTACGTGACCGAAATCCACCCGCAGGCCGAGGCCTTCGTGCGCACCCTGGCCGACCGCCTGGCGCGCGGCGCGGCCTTTCTGCTCGACTACGGTTTCCCCGAGGCCGAGTACTACCACCCGCAGCGCGCGATGGGCACCCTGATCTGCCACCGCGCGCACCGCAGCGACAGCGACCCGCTGAGCGACCCGGGCGAGAAGGACATCACCGCGCACGTCAATTTCACCGGCATCGCCCTGGCTGCGCAGGACGCCGGCCTGGACGTGCTGGGCTACACCAGCCAGGGCCGCTTCCTGCTGAACTGCGGCCTGCTCGACCTCGCGCAGCGCGCCGACGCGCGGCAGAACGCGATGATGCAGAAGCTCGTCAACGAGCACGAGATGGGCGAGCTGTTCAAGGTCATCGCGCTGGCGCCGGCGGGCAATGCGGCCGGCTGGGTGCCCCTGGGTTTCGCGGCCGGCGACCGCACGCACCGGCTCTGAGCATGATCCGCTGGATGATCGTCATCTTCCTGGCCCTGCTGCTCATCAGCTGGTTCACGCCGCTGCTGCACAAGCTGGGCTTCGGCCGGCTGCCGGGCGACTTCCGCTTCAAGGCCTTCGGGCGCGAGTGGTTCCTGCCCTTCGCCACCACCGTCGTGCTGAGCATGGTGGCCAGCCTGATCGGCTACCTGATCTGAGGGAGCGTCCCATGACCGCCGAGCTTCTGCACATCGTCTGCCCCCACTGCCACACCACCAACCGCCTCGCGCGCGAGGCCCTGGGCCAGTCGCCGGACTGCGGCAAATGCCACCGCGCGCTGTTCGACGGCCACCCGGCGGCGCTGGACGAAGCGGCCTTCGAGAAACACGTGAGCCGCTCCCAGGTGCCGGTGCTGGTGGACTTCTGGGCCCCCTGGTGCGGTCCCTGCCGCGCCATGGCGCCCCAGTTTGAGGCCGCCGCGCGCGAGCTGGAACCCCACGTCCGGCTGGCCAAGGTCAACACGAAAGAAGCCCAGGCCCTGGGCGCGCGGCTGCAGATCCGCAGCATTCCCACGCTGGCGCTGTTCGTGAACGGGCGCGAGGTGGCGCGCCAGCCCGGCGCCATGGGCGCGGCCGACATCGTGCGCTGGGTGCGCGCGAACCTGCCGCGCGCCTGAGCCCGCCCGACGCGGTATGGTCGGGGCTTGTCCGACCTTTTCTCGCGCACCATGCCTTCAACATCCCGACAAGGCCGACTGCTGGCCGACGTGGGCGGCACCAACGCCCGCCTGGCCTGGCAGGACGGCCAGGGCGCACCGATCGAGCACATCCGCGTGCTGCCGGTCGCCGATCACGCCAGCCTGCAGGCCGCCATCCGCGTCTACCTTGGTGGCCTGGGCCGCCAGCCGGCGGCGGCGGCGATCGCCATGGCCAACCCCGTCACGGGCGACCTCGTGAGCATGACCAACCACGACTGGTCGTTCTCGCAGGCGGCCCTGCGCGACGAGCTGGGCCTGACCACGCTGCGCGTGCTCAATGACTTCACGGCCCTGGCCCTGGCCCTGCCGCACCTGCCCGCGCACGAGCTGCGGCAGGTCGGCGGCACTGAGGCCGTGCCCGGCGCGGCCATCGCCCTGCTCGGCGCGGGCACCGGCCTGGGCGTGTCGGGCCTGCTGCCCGACGGCGCAGGCGGCTGGGTGCCGATCGCGGGCGAGGGCGGCCACGTGACGCTGCCCGCTGCCACCGCGCGCGAGCGCGTGCTGATGGACGCGCTGGTGCGCCGCCACGGCCATGCCTCGGCTGAGCGCGTGGCCAGCGGCACCGGCCTGCTGGAGACCTGCCAGATCCTGTGCGAAGCCGATGGCGTCGAGGCTGGCACGTTCACCAGTGCCGCCGCCGTGACCGAGGCCGCGCTGCAAGGGGCACACCCGCAGGCGCTGGAGGCCCTGCAGATCTTCTGCGCGGTGCTCGGCGCCGTGGCTGGCAACCTCGCGCTCACGCTGGGCGCGCGCGGCGGCGTCTACATCGGGGGCGGTGTGGTGCCGCGCCTGGGCGCCTGGTTCGACACCTCGCCGTTCCGCGAACGCTTCGAGGCCAAGGGCCGGTTCGCCGCGTACCTGGGCCGGGTCCCGGTTTGGGTGATCACCGCGCCGCAATCGCCCGCGCTATTGGGGGCCGCGTGCGCGCTCGACCGCCCCCTGCTGATGCGTCAGGACTGAGGGACGTTCGAGATCTGGAACGCGGCGGCTCTGCCTTGCCGGTCCTGCCCGGCGTACACGGTCATGTGGGGGTACGGAATCTCGATGCCATTTTCATCGAAAGCGGCCTTGAGGCGGCGCAAGTATTCGCGCTTGATGCCCCATTGTTCCAGCGGGCGGGTGCGGAAACGACAGCGAATGATCACGGCCGAGTCTGCCCAGTTCTCCACGCCAGCGATTTCCAGGTCGGCCAGCAAACGTGACTCGAATGCCGCGTCGGTGCGCAATTGATGTCCCACTTCGCGCATCACCGTCATGACCTCATCCACGTTCTCCCGATAGGCCACGCCGATGTCCATGACTGCGTTGCTGAAGCCGCGCGACATGTTGATCACCGTCGTGATGGTGCTGTTAGGAACGTAGTGCACATTGCCGCTGTAGTCTCGCAGTTGCACGTAGCGCAATGTCACTTCCTCCACGGAGCCGGAATGATCTCCCACCTGAACCACGTCGCCCTGGCGTATCTGGTCCTCCAGCAGGAGGAAGAAGCCGGTGAAGTAGTCTTTCACCAGACTCTGTGCACCAAAGCCCACGGCCAAGCCCACCACACCCGCTGCGCCCAGGATCGGTGCGACAGACACACCCAGCTCCGCCAGCACTAACATGGCGGTGACCAGGCTGATGACCACGGCAATCAGATAGCGAATCACCCGGCCCAGGGTCTCCGCCCGCTTGGCCGATTCACGGTCATCCATTCGACTGGCGATGCGCTCCCGCAACTTTCGCACGGTGCGCTGCAGCAGCCCGGTCGTCACCCAGGCGGCGATCACGATCAGCGTGATGCGAATGGCGATCGTGGTGAAGCCGCCAAACGTATCCCACCAGCGGGCGGCGATCTCAATGTACTGGTCGTTCATCAGGTCCTCCTAAGAAGAAAAGAAACACGGGCGCCGGCCTCGCGGCCGGCGCCCCCGCCCCCCCCCCCCCCCCCCCCCCCCCCCCCCCCCCCGCCGTGAAGGGTTCTATGTGTTGGGAATGGCCGCCAGCGCGGCCAGGAAGCGCTCGCGCCACCAGTGCACGTCCTGCTCGCGGATGCCCTGCAGCAACGCCTGATGGCGGCGCTGGCGCTCTTCCCGCGGCATCTGCAGCGCGCGCTGCATGGTCTCGGCCGTGCGCGTGGTGTCGTACGGGTTGACCAGCAAGGCCTCGCGCATCTGCTCGGCCGCGCCGGCAAACCGCGAGAGTACCAGCACACCCGGGTCGTCCGGGTCCTGCGCGGCGATGAATTCCTTGGCCACCAGATTCATGCCATCGCGCAGCGGCGTCACCAGCGCCACGCTGGCGGCGCGGTACAGGCCGGGCAGGCGCTTGCGCGCCACGTTGCGGTGGATGTAGCGCACCGGCATCCAGTCCAGCTCGCCGAAATTGCCGTTGATCGCGCCGCACAGGCTTTCCAGTTCCTGCAGCAGCGCGGCGTAGGCATCCACCGTTTCGCGGCTGGGCGAGGCGATCTGGATCAGCGTGGCGCTGCCCAGGTTTTCCGGGTAGGCCTGCAGCAACTGGCGAAACGCCTTGAGCCGCTGCGGCAGGCCCTTGGAGTAGTCCATGCGCTCCACGCCCAGCAACAGGCGGCGGCGCGAGTACTCGCTGCGCATCTGCTCGAACATCTCCTGCGACTCGCGGCCCTTGCCCAGTTCGGTGAACTCGTCCACGTCGATGCCGATCGGGAAGGCCTGCGCGCGCAGCGTCTTGCCGAAGGCGCGGAACTCGTGCTCGCCCAGGATGTCGGCCGGGGTCTCGGTGCCCACGTAGCGCGCGAAGTGCGACACGTCGGCCTCGCTCTGGAAGCCGACCAGGTCGTAGGCGAACAGCGAGCGCATCAGCCAGTCGTGCTCGGGCACGGCGGCCAGCATCAGCGGCGGCGGCAGCGGAATGTGCAGGAAGAAGCCCATGCGCTGCTCGCAGCCCATGGCGCGCAGCTCGGCCGCCAGCGGGATCAGGTGGTAGTCGTGCACCCAGATGACGTCGTCGGGCCGCAGCAGGGCCTTGAGCTTGTGCGCGAACATCTGGTTCACGCGCCGGTAGCCGCCGATGTAGCCGGCGTCGAAGTCGGCCAGGTCGAGGCGGTAGTGGAACACCGGCCAGAGCACGCCGTTGCTGTAGCCCAGGTAGTAGCTGTCGTGGTCCTCGCGGCTCAGGTCCACCGTGGCCAGCTGCACCTTGCCCGCGTTCTGCAGGTGCAGCTCACCCTCGCCGGGCGTGCCGTCCTCCACCACCTTGCCGCTCCAGCCGAACCACAGGCCGCCCGAGGCTTCGAGCGCCTGGCCCAGCGCCACGGCCAGCCCGCCCGAGGCGGTCTTGCGCGGGTCGGCGATGCGGTTGGAGATGACGACGAGACGGCTCATCAGATCACCGAATCCCAGCGGGCCGAAAGGCGCACCGCGGCGTTGATGATGCCCACCATCGAGTAGGTCTGCGGGAAGTTGCCCCACATCTCGCCGGTGGTGGCGTGGGTGTCTTCCGAGAGCATGCCCAGCGGGTTGCGCGCGGCCAGCATGGTCTCGAAGATGGCGCGCGCCTCGTCGGCGCGGCCGGTGCGCGCGAGCGCGTCGATGCGCCAGAAGGTGCAGATGTTGAACGCCGTCTCGGGCTTGCCGAAATCGTCGGGGGCCTCGTAGCGGCGCATGAACGGGCCGTCGCACAGGTGCTTCTCCAGCGCGTCCAGCGTGGAGAGAAAGCGTGGGTCCATCGGGTCGATCATGCCCACTTCCACCATCAGCAGCACGCTGGCGTCGAGGTCGCGCCCGCCGAAGCTCTCGGCGAAGGCCTGGCGCTCCTCGTTCCAGGACTCGCGCAGGATGCGCTCGCGCATGGTTTCGGCGTGGCTTGCCCAGTAGGCCGCGCGCCCGGGCATCTCCAGCGAGTGCGCGATCTTGCCCAGCCGGTCGCAGGCGGCCCAGCACATCAGGGCCGAGCTGGTGTGCACGCGGGCCCGTGTGCGCAGCTCCCACATGCCGGCGTCGGGCTGGTCGTAGATGCGCAGCGCGCGTTCGCCCACCGCCTCCAGCTGCTCGAACTCGGCCAGCCCGGCGCGGTGCAGCAGGCGCTCGTCGTGGAAGGCCTGCGCCGCCGCCAGCACGATGTTGCCGTACACGTCGTGCTGGAAATGTTCCTGTGCCTGGTTGCCCACCCGCACCGGCCCCATGCCCCGGTAGCCGGGCAGGGTGTCGCAGATGCTCTCCGGCAGCTCGCGCTCCAGCCCGATGCCGTGCAGCGGCTGGATGTGGCCGCCGCCCGCGCCCACCACCACGTTGGCGAGCCAGCGCAGGTAGTCCTCCATGGTGCCGACCTCGGACAGGCTGTTGAGCGCGCGCACCACGAAGAAGGCGTCGCGCAGCCAGCAGTAGCGGTAGTCCCAGTTGCGTTGCGTGCCGGGCGCTTCCGGGATGCTGGTGGTCATGGCGGCGACGATGGCGCCGGTGTCTTCGTACAGCGAGAGCTTGAGCGTGATGGCCGCGCGGATCACCGCCTCCTGCCACTCCAGCGGCACCGCCAGGCGCCGGCTCCAGTTGCGCCAGTAGGAAAGGGTCTCCTGCTCGAAATGGCGCGCCGTGTCGCCGATGCCGGTCTCCAGCGTCTCGTCCGGGCCGAGCATGAAGTTGCATTCGCGTGTGAGCAGGAAGGGCGCGCGCGCGAGCACGTGGCTGATGGAGGCGTCGGTGTGCAGGCGCAGCGTCTGCCCCTCGCCGACATAGCGGATGTGGTTGCTGCCCGAGGTGATGGTGGGCGCGCTGCGGCCCCAGTCGAAACGCGGCTGCACGCTCACGCGGATGCGCGGCGCGCCCTTGAGCGGGCGCACGCGGCGCACCAGCTGCGTGGGGCGGAAGTAGCGCCCGCGCGACGGAAAGCGCGGGGCGAAATCGGTGATCGACAGGCCGTTGCCCTGGTGGTCCCAGAGCTCGGTCACCAGCACGGCGGTGTTGTGCTCGTAGCGCTGGGTGGCCTCGGCCAGGCCCTCGATCTCGATCGCGAAGGTGCCCTGTCCGCCGTCGTCCGCGCCCAGCAGGGCGTGGAACACCGGGTCGCCGTCGAAGCGCGGCAGGCAGCACCAGACCACGCGGCCGTGGGGATCGATCAGCGCGCTGAACGCGCAGTTGCCGACCATGCCCAAGGAGAGCGAGGCGGCGGCGGGTGGGACAAAACCGGGCGTGGGGCTCATGGGCGGGCGCTGGAGAGTGGGAAGGCATCGGCCAGCCAGGCGCGCAAGGCCTCCGGACTGGGGCAACGGTGGCGGGCCAGGCTCGGGCCGTCGCCCACCTTGATGCCTTCGCCGCCCAGGCGCTGCACCACGTCGAAGCCGGCCTCGTCGGTCACGTCATCGCCCGCGAACACCGGCACGCGGCCGGTGAAGGGCGCTTCCTGCATGAAGGCCTCGATCGCAGTGCCCTTGCTCACACGGGCGGATTTCACTTCCAGCACGGCCTTGCCGTGCAACAGCTGCAGGCCGGGCTCGTCGGTCAGGGCTTGTTGCAAGGTGCTCATGCACAGCGCTTCCAGCCGGGGCGCCTGCCGGTAGTGCAGGGCCATCGAGGTCTGCTTGCGCTCCAGCAACAGGCCGGCGTGGTGCGTCACCAACTGTTCGGCCGCTGCGATCGCGCGCGCCAGCCCGCTCGGGCGCGTGGTGGCGGCACCGCCGTGGGGCGACAGGCGCACCGCCCCGTGTTCAAACGCCGCCGGCCAGGGCCAGGGCGAAGCCAGCATGGGCTCCAGGTCTTCGCGCGCCCGCCCGGTCACCAGCGCCAGCGCACCGTCCAGGTGCTGGTGCAGGCCATTCAGCAAGGCCACCAGCGCCGGCGGAATCTCCACCGCATCGGGCCTTCCAGCCAGGTCGGCGAGCGTGCCGTCGAAGTCCAGAAACAGCGCGGACCGGTCGGTCAGCAGTTTTGGCAGTGTGCTCATTGGTCCCTACCGTAACAGGGTGAGCGCTTCCATGGCGTGAAAAATCGTTTAACCCACCTCGCGGGTGAGAGACTCCGGCGCCGGTTGACGGCGCGCGCCAGGCCTCAATCGCCTGGGGTGCCCAGGGCCTGCGCCACGGCGGTGACGCGGGCGCGGTGGATGCGTTCGCCCACGCGCGGGCCGCTCAGGCCGTCGGCCTGGGCCTGCGAGGCGACCACGGCCGTGTCCACCGAGCGCGCGGCCGCCAGCGCCCGCGCCAGCCGCTCGCGCTGCGGGTAGGGCTCGTCTTCCAGCCCGAGGCGGCCGCGCGCGTCGCATTCGCAGGCCAGCAGCACCTCGTGAAAACGCGCGGGCTTGCGCAGCGCGTCGCAGCGCTCCAGCAGGCGCTCCACCGCGCCGGCGCTGAAATCGCCGCTGCGGTGGATGTTGCCGTGCTCGCGCGCCACCACGTCGGCGATCTCGCGGCAGTCGGTCGGCACGCGCAGGCGCTCGCACACGCCCTTGAGCAGGCGCGCGCTGCGCTCCTCGTGGCCGATGTGGCGCGGCAGCACGTCGGCCGGCGTCGTGCCCTTGCCCAGGTCGTGGCACAGGCAAGCGAAGCGCACCGTCAGCGGTGCGGCCAGGCGCGCGCTCATGTCCAGCACCATCATCAGGTGCACACCGGTGTCCACCTCGGGGTGGTACTCGGCGCGCTGCGGCACGCCCCAGAGCCGGTCCACCTCGGGCAGCAGCCGCTGAAGCGCGCCGCACTCGCGCAGCACCTCCAGCATGCGGCTGGGGCGCTGCTCCATCAGGCCGCGCGCCAGCTCCTGCCACACGCGCTCGGCCACCAGGTGGTCGACCTCGCCGTTGGCCACCATCTCGCGCATGAGCGCCCCGGTTTCGGGTGCCACCGAAAAGTCGGGGAAGCGCGCGGCGAAACGGGCCAGGCGCAGGATGCGCACCGGGTCTTCCGCGAACGCGCCGGTCACGTGGCGCAGCACGCGCTCGCGCAGGTCGCGCTGGCCGTGGTGCGGGTCGATCAGCGGCGCGCGGGCCGGGTCGTCCGCGTGCTCGGCGGCCACCGCCATGGCGTTGATGGTGAGGTCGCGCCGCGCGAGGTCGTCCTCCAGCGTGACGCCGGCCTCGGTGTGGAACGCGAAGCCGTGGTAGCCCGGTGCCGTCTTGCGCTCGGTGCGCGCCAGCGCGTATTCCTCTTTGGTCTTCGGGTGCAGAAAGACGGGAAAGTCGCGCCCCACCGGCAGGAAGCCCTCGGCCGCCATCGCCTCGGGCGTGGCACCGACCACCACCCAGTCGCGGTCCGCGTGCGAAACGGCGGGGGTCTCCGAGGCGCGCGCCATCAGCGCGTCGCGCACCGCGCCACCCACGAGATAGGTTTTCATGGGGGCGAGTGTAGGCGGTGCGGCCATCGGCCGCGACGGGATCAGCCGCGCGCAGTCGCCCGGGACGCGTCGATCTTTCCGAGCAGCCATTGCAGACCGGCCAGGTGCTGCTGGTCGTGGCTGCAGAGGTAGTGCACCAGCCCGCGCAGGGTCACGGCCCCATAGCCCTCGAACACCGCGGTGCGGTCGAACTGTTCGGGTGCCAGTCCGGCCAGCAGGGTCACCGTCCGGGCCCGCGCGGCCCGGAAGTCGAGCAGGGCCTGCGCAGCGTCGGCCTTGCCGTAGGCGCGTTCGATGACCAGGGCGTCGGTGTCGATGGAGGCCAGGGTCGGATGGCTTTCATCCCGCGTGCGCTGGAACCGCACGTGGTAGCCGTCGATCTCGATGTCGCGGACATGGCAGACCTGTTCGAGCGCGGTCAGCGGCTCGCTGGGAACACCTGCCCAGGACGCTGGAGCCCACTGTGTGAACCCGCTGGGGATGGCCGCATAGTGCGCCTCCAGCTGGCTCGGGAAGGCCTCCAGGGCGGCGAGGGTGACGGTGTTCATCACCTGCTCAACGCCCCAGCCGGTACGGCTCATCGAAGTCGATGAAATCGTGCTCGGCCAGCGCCTCGTCCACCCAGGCCTTCACGCCGGGCAGTGCGCGGACGCGGGCCACATAGGCCGCCAGGTCGGCGGGCAGGGGCAGCTCGTAGGTGGCGATGCGCATGCAGACCGGCGCGAAGTACGCGTCCGCGATGCTGAAGTCCCCGAACAGCAGGCCCCCCGCAGGCTGGGCCGCGAGCAGCTCGCTCCACAGCCCGCACAGGCGCGCCACATCGGCGCGCACGTCGGGCTTGTCGCGCCAGATCAGGCGGCCGATCTCGGGCAGCGATGCCTCGATGTTCATGGGGCAGTGGTTGCGCAGCGCGCCAAAGCCGCTGTGCATCTCGGCGCAGACGCTGCGCGCCCGTGCCCGGGCCTTCACGTCCCGGGGCCACAGGTGCTTCTCGGGAAAACGCTCGGCAAGGTACTCGGCGATCGCCAGCGTGTCCCAGATGGCGAAGCCGTCGTCCACCAGCACCGGCACCTTGGCAATGGGGCTGACGGTGCGCAACTCCTTCTTGAACTCCGAGTGGGTGTCGAACGAGTCGAAGCGGACCATCTTCTCTTCAAACGGGATGCCGGCCTGCTTCATGAGCACCCAGGGGCGCATGGACCAGGACGAGTAGTTCTTGTTGCCGACGTAGAGCTGCAGTGCCATGGAAGGGT
The DNA here is from genome assembly GCF_059424305.1 of Hydrogenophaga sp. GW456-12-10-14-TSB4. Taxonomy (NCBI): domain Bacteria; kingdom Pseudomonadati; phylum Pseudomonadota; class Betaproteobacteria; order Burkholderiales; family Comamonadaceae; genus Hydrogenophaga; species Hydrogenophaga sp. GW456-12-10-14-TSB4. The sequence continues at coordinate 98,274 of NZ_JBWKZH010000008.1, forward strand.
CTCCTGTTAGAACCGCCCATGTTAGAGGGTCGCCGGCGCCGCATTGATGCCAAAACGCCGCTCGATTGATTCGCGGCTCCGTCTGGTGGGCCGGCCGGCCTCAGGCGTCCTTCAGATAGGTCCGTCGCACCACGCGCTCGGTCTGGGCGTACAGGGCTCTCGCGGTGGCGAGCCAGGTCTCGGGCTCGGGCCATTGCTGCGCATCGGCGACGGTGGGATAGACCTCGTTTCTCAGGAACTGGTGGAGCGCGTGGAAACCCGCCGCGCCGGCATCGCCCAGCAACATGTGCAACTGAGTGCGGAACGCCGGGAAGTTCCGGCTCGCCATCTGCGCTTCCAGCTGAACGAAATGCGCCTGCATCTGCTCGATGTGGCCCGTCAGGCAGTCCCTCAGCAGCGTGCTGTCGAGCTGGCGCATCTGATCCAGCCGTTGCGTGTGGATCAAGGGCACGCCGTTGGCGTGGGCCGCCACCGCGGCCGCGCTGAAGTGCCTGCCAGGTTCGCCGGGCGTCAACACCTTGATCAAGACCGCGCGCAGCTGATCGGGAGAGAACGGCTTGGAAATGAACTCGTCCATCCCCGCCGCCATGGCTTGAGCCACGTGCTGGTCGCTGCCGTTGGCGGTCAGCGCGATGATGGGCACGCGCCGCGCCAGCGCCGCGTGGCCTTTGCGAATTTCGCGTGCGGTCTGCAGACCGTCCATCACCGGCATCTCCATGTCCAGCAGGACGGCGTCAATCGTGGGATGCCGGCGCAGCAGCTCCAGCGCCGTGAGCCCGTTGTCTGCCTCCAGTGCCTCGATCCCCATGCTGCGCAGAGAGGTCGTGGCGATTTTTCGGTTGAATGCGCCATCGTCGGCGACCAGCACCGTTTTGCCGACCAGAACGGCGGCCGTGGCGTCGTCCAGCAGAGCCTTGTAGGTGGCTGCCTGCAAGCCCGCCTGCAGGCCTTTGATCAGCTCCAGGCGGGTGCAGGGCTTGCTGATAAAGCCGATCATGCCGACCTTCTCGGTTTTGACGTGCGCCATGTAGGCCGACTCCGAGGTGTAGGCCATGATCGCCACGTTTTTCTGCTCAGGCACCGCGCCCTGGCGAATCTGCTCCGCGGTCGCATAGCCATCGAGCGCGGGCATGTTCAGGTCCATGACGACCAGGTCGTAAGTGCGCTCCCTGAGCTTGGCGATGGCCTGTGCACCGTCTTCGGCCTCGTCGTGCTCGCAGTCCAGGCCGTCGAGCAAGGCGCGGGTGGCTTTGCGCAACAACGCCTGATCGTCCACCACCAGAATGCGCTTGCCCTCGAAGAAGGGCGCCGCCAGGGCCAGCACCTCGCGTTCGTGCTGGTCGATTTCCGCCTGGGTGGTCGTCGGGAAGCGCAGGGTGAACTCGGTGTACTGCCCCTGCACCGAATCGCACGCGATCTCGCCGCCAAAAGCCTGCATGGTGCGCTGGCAATAGGCCAGCCCCAGGCCCGTGCCACCGTCCTTGCCCGAGGTGGCGAAGGAGCCGAAGAGCGTGCCCAGCACCTCGGGCGAAATGCCAGGCCCTGTGTCGCGCACCCGGATGTGAGGCGCGTCCACCGTGATCGTGAGCGTGGCCTGCGGGTGCTGCTTGAAATAGAAAAGGGCGTTCCTGATGAGGTTGAACAGAATGAAGAGGTAGGCGGTCTCGTTGGCCTTGAGCGTGAAGTCGTTGCGGACGTGCACCTTGACCTTGTTGCGCTCCCCCGGGGAGTCGAAGCTGTACTCCTCGACGGCTTTGTGGGTGGTGGCGCTCGCGGGGAGGTACTCGAAGCTGGCGTGGTCGATCGGCTTGCCGCTGACTTCGTCCAGGGTCATCGAGATGATCTGCAGGCCGCGGTCGATGGCGGTTTCGCCCTGGGCCATGTGGTTGTAGATCTTGTTCAGGTCGGCCGGGCACAAGGTGGGGTGCGCATCTTCCGGTTCCTCGTGCGCGATGGGGCGGGGCAGCAGGTTGCGCACACCGTGCAGGCTGAAGCGGATCTGGCCCAGGGGGTTGCGCATTTCGTGGGCGATGGAGCCGGCCAGGGCCTTCAGGCTTTTCTCTTGCTCCTGGGCCGCCATGCGCATTTGGCGGATTTGCAGGTTTTCCTTGAAGGATCCGCTAAAAATGCTTCCTGCAAAAAGCGCGAAGATCAAAAGAGGCGAAAACTCTATCAACGTTCCAATGTTCTGCAGTGCGTGATCGGCTGGTGTGGCATACAAATATGAAAGATATCCAATCAAAGTTCCTGTGAGAAGGGATACCGTCACGGAGACTATTCCGGGTAAAAAAGTGACCAGCAAAAAGATGAGCATGATTTCGCAGGCCACGTATATCCGGCTGAAATCATTCATCAGTAGAAGAAAGGCGAATATGGAGGGCAAGGTCAGGGTGACTGCGAAATACCAGTACACCGGCTTCCATTTGCTCAATGAAGATGGAATGCGCTCATGAAAAATAAGAGGAACACAAACCAACGCAGAGATGGATCGGAAAAGGAGACTTTCATACGGCTGAGGGAAGATGTAAGTCCAGATGTACCAGTACAGCGGATGCCCCAAGGTGCCAATCCATCCAAGTGAAAAAAGATTTTCTTGAAAAATCGAAAAACCAACTTTGTGGTCATCTGCGAACTTTTGAAGAAATCCTTGGAAGGCGTTGGTCATATGCTTCTTTTCCGGCTTTCAATGGAGTCGTTAAAGTTCAAATCACCTGAGGTGTCACGCTCAAGCCAGTCCAGCTGGGGTGTGGGTTGGTGGAGCGGGGTGTGCATCTGGGGCGCCAAAGCGGGCGCTTGATGTCTTCCCTGTGGCGAGCAGTGGGGCCAAAGGCACTTTGAGTTCAGGGAACGGCGGGGAAGCCGATGCCGCTCGCGCGCAGGGAGAGGGTGGCCAAGCGGGGCGATGCGCGTTCGCCGCCGGTCGATCGGGTGAATGCTTTAGGCGTATTTTTCGAGAATCCGCGTCGAGCGCTCGACTTGCAGGAAAGCGGCGACTTCGGAGTCCGACGCCGACACCGCTTCCATGACCGAGCAGGCCATCATGCGGTAGAAGGCTTTGTCCATGGCCTTGCGCACGGCGGCCATCTGCTGGGCCACTTCTTCGCAGCCCCGGCCCTTCTCGACCATTTCGATCAGGCCACGCACCTGGCCTTCGATCCGCTTGAGCCGGTTGACCACGTCGCGCTGGTTGTCGGGGCGGGAGGCGGCGGCCTCCGCGGGATCGGGCGGGCGGCGGTTCGGGCTTTTGGACTCGGGTGCGGCCATGGGATCTCCTGTCGGTTAAAGGTATTCATTTTTGGCGCCACGCGAAGTGTGCCAAAAAAATACCCCCAACCCCGAAACCGCCCGAAGTTTCGGCTCAACGGACGGCGTCGTGCCGGTAATCCAACAGCTGGCTGCGCGCGCCGCGCTGGCCGAGGTAGGTGGGCGCCACGCTGTGCACGGTGGCGGGCCGGATGCCCAGCGCGGTGAGGTCGGGCCACTGGCCGGAGGCGATGTTGTCCACGGACATGGCGTCGAGGTTGTCGCGGCTCATCACGGGCTCCCCGGGAAGGGCCTCCATCACCCGGGCCTGCAGCCGGGCCAGCGCGGCGGGCAAGGGCAGCACGGGGCGCTGGCGGCTGCCGTGGCGCCCGGCGATGCGCACCAGTTCGGCGAGCGTGAACACGTCGGGTCCGACGCACTCGAACGTCTGTTCCGCGCTGCCCAGGGGCTGGGTGTGGTCGCGCAGGCAGGTCACCACGGCCTGGGCCACGTCTTCGACCCACACGGGTTGAAAGCGTGCGCTCGCACCCGCCAGAGGCACAACGGGCAGCACGGCCTGCAGGCGCGCGAACAGGTTGAGGAAGCGGTCGCCTTCGCCGAAGACGACGCTGGGCCGCAGGATGGTGAGGTCCAGGCCCGAGCCGCGCAGCACTTCTTCGCCGCGCGCCTTGCTGCGCTGGTAGCGCGAGGGGCCGTCCAGGCTCACGCCGAGGGCGCTGATGTGGACCACGCGGCGGATGCCATCGGCCGCGCTCGCCTCGGCCAGGGAGAGCGGCAGCTCCACGTGCACGCGCTCGAAGTCGTCTTCACTGCCGTGCAGGATGGCCACGAGGTTGACGACCGCGTCGTGCCCGTCGAGCAGGCTGAGCAGTTGCCCAGGGTCGTGCACGTCGGCTTCGAGCACCGTCACCCGGGGCAGGTGCTGCACCGGCGCGGCATTCAGGGCGCGGCGGGTGGGCACGGTGACGCGCCAGCCCTGGCGGTGGAGTTTTTCGCAGACGTGGCGGCCGATGAATCCCGTGCCGCCGAGGACAAGGACGTTCTTCATGTGAGGCTCAGGGCAGGTCGGGGTTGACGGTGGGCGCGCTGACCGGGCGCGGCCCCACGGTGCCCAGGCGGGCGCGCAGCGACTGGGGCTGGCCGGTGATGAGCGCGGCGTAGTTGGTGGTGTTGGCGAGCACGCGCTTGACGTAGTCGCGCGTTTCCTCGAACGGGATGTTCTCGGTCCAGACTTCGCCGGGCAGCACGGGCCCGTTGCGCCACTGGCGCGAGCGGCCGGGGCCGGCGTTGTAGGCCGCGGCGGCCAGTGGCAGCGAGCCCTGGAAGTCGTCGAGCGCGAACTTGAGGTAGGCCGTGCCGATCTGGATGTTGGTGTCGCGCTCGGTGATCTGGGCGGGCTTGAAGTTGGTCAGGCCGATCTTGTTGGCGGTCCAGCGCGCGGTGGCGGGCATGACCTGCATCAGGCCGGAGGCGCCCACACCGGAGCGGGCGTCGGTGATGAAGCGGCTTTCCTGGCGGATCAGGCCGTACACGTAGGCCGGGTCCAGGCCGATTTCGGTGGCGCGGCTGACCACCTGGGCGCGGTGCGGCGTGGGGAAGCGCTGCCCGTGATCCATCGATTCGGGCGTGCGCAGGCTGGTGTTGATGCAGCGGTCCCACAGTTCGTGCTGGCAGGCCAGGGCCGAGGCGGCGAGCAGCTCGCGCTCGCCCATGCCGCCGGGGGTGTGCAGGCCGACGGTGTAGTTCCACTCGCGCACGCCTTCGCTGCGCAGGCCCAGGCGGATGGCGATCAGCGCGCGGCGTAGGCCGGGGTTGTTCTGCGCGGCGGCGACTTCTTCGGCGGTGAGCGGCGCGGGGGCGGTGGGCACGGTGATGGGCCGGCCGAGTTCCTCCATCGCCAGCTGTTCGTAGAAGTCGCGGGTGGAGGCGATGCTCTCGAACAGCTCGCGCGCCTTGGCCGAGGCCGCGGCCGGGTCGGGCAGCTTCAGGGCCTGCACCGCGCGCGCTTCCCAGTAGACCCAGGCCGGGTCGCTTTGCTGGGCTTCACTCATGGCGGCCACGGCGTCGTGCACCGCGCTCCACGAGCCGGCGCGCATGCCGGCGCGGGCTTTCCAGGCCAGGTGTTCGTCGTGCATGTAGCGGTCTTCGCCGTTGGCGAAGTAGCCCAGGGCTTCGTTTTGCAGTTTCTGCGCCGAGCGCTTGCCGATCACGCCCCAGGTCCAGCTGCGCTCTTCCTTGGTGAGCTGGGCCTTCCAGCGCGTGCGGTCCATCTCCAGCGCGGCGGCGGTGGGGTCGTTGGCGGCGAGGCGGACGATGGCCAGCGTCACGAGTTCCTTGGTGCGCGGGCGGATGGCGGTGAGTTTTTCGTCCAGGTATTTGGCGGGGTCGCTGGCGATGCTGTCCACGGTGGCGCTGAGCTCGGGGTCGAGCATGGCCACGGCCTGGGTGGCCACGCGCGGGCGGTTGGCGTCCATGGCCAGCCGGGCGCGCTGCCACACCACGTGCGGCTTGAGGTGCCCGGCGTCGAGCAGGAACTTGGCGGCGGTGGCGCAGCCGTCGTCGGCCTCGCGCTGGGCGTGCCAGTTGGCCTGCACCACGGGGGCCACGGCCTCGCCGGTGGCGCGGCCGGCGGCGACGTCGCGCATCAGCGCGTAGCAGCGCACCTGGCGGTCGTCGTTCATGCGATAGCGCGGCAGCTCGGCGTCGAAGTTGGCCCAGTCGCGCGCCTTGCCCAGCTGCAGCAGCCAGTCGTTGCGCAGGCGGTCTTCCCAGTAGGTGCCGGCCATGCGGTCCATGGCGGCGCGGATTTCGGTGGGGGTGGCGACGTCCAGCCGCGACTTGATGTTCCAGTACTGCGCCAGCGGTTCGAGCGCGTGGCCGCGCAGATTGGGCAGCAGGTTGTTGAGCTGGAAACTGTTGCCGCGCGAGAAGGCCGAGCGCATCTCCAGCAGCGAGGCGTCTGCGCCGCTGCCGGTGGCTTGCGCCATCGCAAGGCCCGGTGTCACAAGCGCCGCCATAATGAGCCGCAGACCCAGCCCATGCAGGCGTCGACCGATTCGCCGCGCGCTGCCCTGTTTCTCATCAACCAGATTCATGTGTCGATTATGGACAACAAAGACGGTCAAAGCCCCCACAAACCGCACACTGTGCAGGCCGATGGATCAGCGGCTGCGCTGAAGGTCGAATGGCGCAAGTCGCTGATTGAAAAACGACAGTCCCTGGCCGATCGCGCCTGGCGCAACGACCTGCTGCAGCGGGTCATGCGCGTCTGGCTGATCCACCGACCCGACGCCGTCATCGGCGCCTACTGGCCGATCAAGGGCGAGTTCGATCCGCTGCCCGCGCTGTTCCGCTGGCAGGAGGCCGGCCTGGAAGAGGACGCGCAAGGGCAGCAGCAGCACCGGCGCATCGGCCTGCCGGTGGTGAACAAGGTGGACAAGACGCTGACCTTCTACACCTGGTACCCGGGCTGCCCGATGGAGGAAGATGCCTTCGGCATCCCGAAACCGAAGGACACCGAGATCGTCCAGCCCACGCTGATCTTCGTGCCCTGCGTGGGCTACGGGCCCGGCGGTTTCCGGCTGGGTTATGGCGGCGGCTTCTACGACCGCACGCTGGCCAGCCTGAAGCCCAAGCCCTTCACCGTGGGGTTGGGCTACGACTTCGGCTGGCTGCCGTACCTCAAGCCCGAGATCCACGACGTGCCGCTGGACGCGATCCTGAGCGACACGGGTGTGATGTGGCCGGAGCGCTAGCCGGCTAGGGGTGGTCGGCGTTGGCGTGCACGTCGGTGATGCGCTTCTCGCGCCGCACGAGGTAGAGCCCGCTGCCCACGATGATGGCCGCGCCCACCCAGGTGTGGGCGCTGGGCAGCGTGTGCCAGATCAGCCAGTCCAGCCCCAGGCCCCAGGCCAGCGCGCTGTACTCGAAGGGCGCCACGGCCGAGGCCTGGCCGTGGCGGAAGGCCTCGGTGATGGCGAGCTGGCCGCAGAAGCCGGTGATGGCCAGGGCCACGAGCAGCAGGGCGTCGCTGCGGCGAATGGGCACCCAGTCGGCCCATGAGAGCGCGCCCGCGCCGATGGCCATGAACACCATCATCCATAGCACCATGCTCTCGCTGCTGTCGGTGCGGGTGGCCAGCCGCCCGGTCACGGCCGCGATGGCGTAGCACAGGGCCGCGCCCAGCGTGGCGAGACCGCCGACGGTGACGAAGCCGGCCTGCAGGTCGTCGCCGCTGGGCCGCAGCGCGATGAGCACGCCGACGAAGCCGATGGCGATGGCCCACCAGTGGGCCTTGGGTACGTGCTCCTTGAGCACGGGCACCGAGAGCGCGGTGATGAGCAGGGGTGAGATGAAGAACAGCGTGTACGCGGCCGACAGCGGCAGCTCGCGCACGCCGATGGTGAAGAGCGCCAGCATGGTGATGCCGAGCACGCCGCGCAGCAGGTGCAGCGGCCAGCGGACCTTGAGCACGGTGTGCCAGGCGCCGCGCCAGGTGATGTAGAGGAACACCAGCGGCAGCGCCGTGAGGCCGCGCAGCGCGGCGATCTGCAGCACCGGGTAGGTGGCTGAGAGGGTCTTGAGCACCGCGTCCATGAACGCGAAGAAGCCCACGGCCACGAGCATGAAAGTGATGCTGCGCAGGTTGCCGGCGGCGAGGTGCTGGGAAGCGGTCATTGGGGTCAGTCCATCTGGTCGACGGTGTCGGGGTCGGGCACGTCACCGATGGCTTCGCGCGTTTCGGCGGCCTGCTGCAGCAGCCATTCGCAGAAGGCCTTGACTTCGGGCCGCTGCGCGCTGCGCGGGGCGACCATCAGCCAGTACACGAGCGGCGAATCCAGCCGCGTGTGGGGCAAGGGCTCGACCAGCGCGCCGCTGGCCAGGCTCTCGGCCACCAGCGGCAGGCGCGCGAGCGCCACGCCCTGGCCGGTGAGCGCGGCCTGCACGATCTGGTTGGCGTAGTTGAAGTACATCCAGCGCTGCGGCGTGAGTTTGGCCGGCGTGTTGCGGCCGGGGCGCTTGCCCGGTGTGGCGGCGGGCTTGTGGCCGAAGGTGTCGAGCCAGCGCTGCCAGGTGAGCCATTCGAGGTGGCGCGTGCGGTGGGCGTCGCCGGCTTCGATGAGGGCGCAGCGCGAGAGGTCGTCGATGCTGTGGATGGGGTGCGTCTTGAGCAGCCAGGGGCTGGCCACCGGGGTGAGCTGTTCGCCAAAGAGGCGTTGCGCGTCGGCGGGCATGGCCTGGGGCACGGCGTAGCGCAGGGCGATGTCCACGTCGGAGGTGGCGAGGTCGACGGCGGCGTCGGTGGCGTCGATGCGGATGTCGATGTCGGGGTGGTCGCGCTGGAAGGCTTCGAGCCTGGGGATCAGCCACATGGAGGCGAATGAGGCCCAGGTGGTGATGGCCACGCCCTTGCGGCCCGCGCTCTGGCGGATCTGGCGCACGGCGGCGTCGATGCGCTCCAGCGCCATGCTGGAGGCGCGCAGCAGTTGCGAGCCCGCGCTGGTGAGCTCGACGGCGCGTGTGTGGCGCAGGAAGAGGGCGGTGCCGACCTCGTCTTCGAGCGACTGGATCTGCCGGCTGACCGCGCTTTGCGTGAGCGAGAGCTCTTCGGCGGCGGCGCGGAAGTTGAGGTGGCGGGCCACGGCCTCGAAGGCGCGCAGGTGCCCGGCGGCGATCGGGCGGGTGCGGGGGTGGCTGCTGGTGAGCTGCATGGGGGCTCCGGGCATTGATGCGGTTAGCGAATCAATAGCTTACTGCGTATTCATTGGACGCAGAGGGCTCCAGGCCCGAACATTCATTCCCAGGATGAGCCATCGTCCCTACCCCAGGAGCCTCTCATGAACACCGTCTTCGCCCCCATTGCTGTTGTGTCCGAACGGATTGCCTGCCCCGCTGCCATGCGCGGCTGGCGCCTCGACGCGCGCCGTGCGATGACCCTGCGCCCGCAGGTGCCGAGCCGCCTGCAGATCACGCAGGGCCGGGCGTGGGTGACGCTGGGTCTGCCTCACCTGGGTGCGGGCAACGAGTCGGGTGACGTGATGCTGGCCGCAGGCGAGAGCCTGATCGTGCCGGCGGGCGCCCGGCTGGTGATGGAGCCCTGGCAGCCGGCCAGTGCCGGCCCGGTGCGCTTCGACTGGTGCGCCGAGCCCCAGGCCCTGGCGGTGGCCGCGCCCGACCCCTTCGGCCGTGAGGTGGTGGCGCCGTCGCGCGAACTCGCGCGGGCCATGAGCCAGGCCGGTTGGGCGCTGGCCCGGCTGGTGCGCGGCCTGTTCGGCTACGGCGGGTACCTGGTGACGGGTCGCAGCCGCGCCGTGCCGGCGACCTGCGAGTCTCACCGCTCCTGAGTTCGGGGGGCCTCCAGGCGCCGCGGCTACTTGCGCGGCCGCCTGGGGGGCTTGCGCGCCGCCACGGCCGCTTCCAGCGCGAGCCTGGCCCAGGGCAGCATGAGCGCAGGGGATTCCAGCGCCTCGTCCGGGGGGGTGTGGTAGTGCAGCCGTCCCGACTTGCCCTTGAATTCGTACACGAAAGGGCGGCCGCCGGCGGCCAGCCAGCGCGGTTCGGTTTCGGCGTTGGTCTTGAGGAACAGCGTGTCCCACGCAATGATCGCGATGTTCATGCCGTCGGTGGAGATGCCCCAGCCGCCGAACATGCGCTTGGGCACGCAGGGCCCCACGCCCGAGAGCAGTTCGCAGGCGTGCAGCGCAAAGGGATCGACAGGCTTGACCATGGCCTGATCTTAGAGGTCCATCCGGCAGAATGCGCCGATGGCCCGACCGAAATCCGCTTCCCACGATCTCAAGCGCGACGAAATCCTGAACGTCGCGGCGCGCTGCTTCGCCGCGCAGAGTTTCCCCGCCGCGAGCATGAACGACATCGCCGCGGCCTGCGGCACGAGCAAGGCGCGGCTCTACCACTACTACGAGAGCAAGGAGGCGATCCTGTTCGACCTGCTCGACCGCTACACCCAGCGCCTGCTCGCGCTCATCGGCGAGGCCGAAGCCCGCGCGCAGCGCAAGAACCTCAGCGAGCGCGACGCCCTGAGCGAGCTGGTGAGGGCTTTCCTGGCCGAGTACGAGACCTCGGCCACGCGCCACGTGGCCCTGGTGTCCGACACCAAGTTCCTTGGCCCGGTGCAGCGCACGCTGATCGTCAACCGCCAGCGCGACGTGGTGGCGGCGTTCACCCGCTTCATCACGCGCGCCTACCCCGAGCGCGTGACGCCGGCCAACCAGACCGCGTTGACCATGATGCTGTTCGGCATGATCAACTGGACTTTCACCTGGCTGCGCCCGGGCGGCCCGATGAGCTACAGCGCCTTCGCCGAGGAGGTGGTGCAGATGCTGGAACGCGGTTTGTCCGGCGGGCCCACTGGGGTATCGTGATTTACGTATGCGTAATTGATTTCGTTTAGTTAAAATTCCGGCTTCCCCACAGGAGACCCCCCATGAGCAAAGCCTTCGCCTCCCAGGCCGACCTGGACGACAAGAAAACCACCTTCGAGCAACTCAGCCCGCATTGCTGGGCCTACACCGCCGAAGGCGACCCGAACTCGGGCGTGATCATTGGCGAGAAGTTCATCATGGTGAGCGACGCCACGGCCACGCCGGCCATGGCGCAGGACCTGATCAAGCAGATCCGCACGGTTTCCGATAAACCCATCAAGTACGTGCTGCTGACGCACTACCACGCGGTGCGCGTGCTGGGCGCGAGCGCCTACGTGGCCGAGGGCGCGACCGAGGTCATCGCCAGCCGGGGCACCTACGAGCTGATCGTGGAGCGCGGCGCCGAGGACATGCAGAGCGAGATGGAGCGGTTCCCGCGCCTGTTCCGCGGTTCCGAGAGCGTGCCGGGCCTGACCTGGCCGACGCTGGTGGTGGGCGACGGCCGGCCGGGCCGCCAGGGTTCGCTGACGGTGGACCTGGGCGGCGTGAAGGTCGAGATCTGGCACCCGGGCCAGGGCCACACGCGCGGCGACACCATCGCCTGGGTGGAAGAAGAGAAGGTGCTGTTCAGCGGCGATCTGGTGGAGTACGAGGCCGGCGTGTACACCGGTGACGCTCAACTGGAAGAGTGGCCCGCCACGCTGGAAGCCCTGCGCGCGCTGAAGGCCGAGGCCATCGTGCCCGGCCGCGGCGAGGCCATGAAGGGCCGCGCCGATGTGGACAAGGCGCTGGACTACACGAAGCGCTGGGTGACCACGCTGTTCCAGGCCGGCAAGGAAGCCGCCGCCGCCGGCATGGACCTCAAGACCGCCATGGCCCACACCCGCAAGAGCATGGACCCGGTGTTCGGCCACGTGTTCATCTACGAGCACTGCCTGCCGTTCGACGTGAGCCGCGCCTACGACGAGGCCAAGGGCATCAAGAACCCGCGCATCTGGACGGCCGAGCGCGACAAGGAAATGTGGGCAGCCCTGCAGGGCTGACCGCAACGCTTCTTTCTAAGTAGGCTGCCCGCACCGGGCCGCCAGCACGGCGGCCATCTGGTCGACCAGTTCGGACAGCGGGCCCATGCCTTCCCGGGCATAGATGGAGACGGCGATGGGCGGCTCGCCCTGGAACGCCGCGCAGCGCCGCACGCGGTAGCCGGCCATGGCGTTGACGGGCAGGAGCGACAGGCCGAGCCCGGCTTCCACGGCCACCAGCACGTTGTGCAGGCTGTTGCCGGTGAAGGCGAGGTACCAGCGGTGCTGCTCCTGCTCCAGGCGATCGAACATGGCCTCTCGGTAGAGGCCGCCCAGCGGAAAGGCCACCAGTGGCAACGGGTGGGGCCAGGCCGCCGGGGCGTCGGCGCTCTCAAACCAGGCCATGGGTTCGGGAAAGCTCGCGCGGTGATCGGGGCCGGCGGCGGGCTCCTTGGCGATGACGGTGTCCAGCTCACCGGCCCGGTAGCGCCGGATCAGGTCGCGGCTCAGGCCGGCCGTCACGTCCAGATGGATCTCGCGGTGGCGCCGCGCGAAATCGGCAAACACCCGCGCCATTGCGGCGCTCACAAGGTCTTCGGGCACGCCGATGCGAAGGGACACGGTGCCCGCCGGGTCGCCGAGCGCCGAGGCGGCTTCCTGTTGCAGTGCGAGGATCCGGCGGGCGTAGCCCAGCAGCCGCTCGCCGGCTGCCGTGGGCTGGATGGGCCGCGCGGTGCGATCGACCAGGACCTGCCCCACGGCATCTTCGAGCCGGGCGAGCTGCTGGCTGATGGTGGACTGCGTCATGCTCAGGCGGTCAGCCGCGAGCGTGAAGCTGCCCGCATCGACGATGGCGGCGAAGGCGCGCAGCAGGCGGGGGTCGAGCATGATCATTTGAAAAATGGATGAAATCCATCCTAACATTTAACTTCCAAATGTTGATCGCCTTGCCTACAGTGGAGCCACCATGCTTCGCCGTTCCATGCTTTTCTCATTCGCCGTGCTCCCGTTCGCTTCGTCGGGGAGCGAGCCCGCGACGCCATTTCCCTTGCACGCCGCTGCCAGCCGGAACGATGCCGCCGGCATCCGCCAGCTGCTGGCCGGGGGCGCGAAGATCGATGCGCGCGACGGCAGCGGCGCGACGGCGCTGCTGGTGGCGACCCACGCCAACCAGGTCGAGGCGGCCCGGGCCTTGATCGAGGCTGGTGCCGACGTCAACGCCAAGGACGGCATCAGCGACAGCCCCTACCTGTATGCGGGCGCACGGGGCCATCTGGCCATCCTGAAAATGACGCTGTCCCACGGCGCCGACCTCAAGAGCACCAACCGCTACGGCGGCACGGCCCTCATACCGGCGGCCGAGCGGGGCCATGTGGAGACGGTGCGCACGCTGATCGAGGCCGGCGTGGCGGTCGACCACGTGAACCGGCTGGGCTGGACCGCCTTGCTGGAGGCGGTCATCCTGGGCGACGGCAGCGAGCGCTACCAGCAGATCGTCGGCCTGCTGTTGAAGGCCGGCGCCAACGCCCAGCTGGCCGACAACCAGGGGGTGACGCCTTTGCAGCATGCCCGCACGAAGGGCCAGAAGGCGATCGAGGCGATGTTGCAGGCGGCCCCGCGATGAACGACGAAGAACGCTTCCTGCAGCAGGCCATCGAGCTGGCCCGCGCCAACATTGAGCAGGGCGGACGGCCGTTCGGCGCGGTGGTGGTGCGAGGCGGCGAGGTGCTGGCCACCGGCGTGAACGAGATCCTGGCCACCCAAGACCCGACGGCGCATGCGGAGATGTCGGCCCTTCGCGCTGCCAGCCGCCGGCTCGGTTCGCCCGACCTGAGTGGCTGCTCGGTCTACGCCAGCGGCCATCCGTGCCCGATGTGCATGGCGGCGATGCGGTTGGCCGGCGTGGGCCGGGTCGCCTATGCCTATTCCAACGAGGAGGGCGCACCGTTCGGGCTGTCCACGGCGGCGGTCTATGAGGACCTCGCCCAACCTTTCGCCGAGCAGTCCATGGACATTCGCCACCTGCCGGTGCCGCGCCCCGAGCTGTACGCGCAATGGGCGCAGGCTCAGAACCGCAAGGCCTAGGCCCGTGACGGTGAATGCCCGCTGGCTGCTCCTGGCAGTGGCCTTGATCGCGCTCAACCTGCGGCCGTTCATGGCCGGCATCGGGCCGCTGGCGGCCGACATCGGCCCGCACACCGGTCTCGGCCTCAGAGGCCTGGCGCTGCTGACGCTGGTGCCGATGCTGCTGATGGGGGTGTTCGCCTTTGCGGGCCCCTGGCTGCAGGGTCGCTTCGGTGCCCGGCGCGCCGTGGTGGCCGCGTTGGTTCTGCTGGCCGTGGGCTCCGCGCTTCGCCTCTTCACCCAGAGCGGCTGGCAACTGGTGGGCACCGCCGCCTTGCTGGGGCTGGGTGCGGCGGTGGTGCAGGCGCTGTTGCCCGGCATCGTCAAGCGGCAGTTCCCGCGCCATGTCGGCGTGGTGATGGGCCTGTATTCGGCGATGCTGATGGGCGGCGGCGCGCTGGGTGCGCAGGTCGCGCCGCTGGCGGCGGCGGCCGGCGGCGACTGGCACTGGGGCCTGGCCTGGATGGCTTTGCCGGCCACGCTGGCCGTGGTGCTCGCGGCGCGCAGCCTGCCGCGCGACGGTGTCGATCACCAGGGGACCCTGGCCGTGGCGGCCTACCTGCGGCGCCCGCGCGTCTGGCTGCTGATGCTCTGCTTCGGGCTGGTCAACGGCGGTTATTCCACGGTCGTGGCCTGGCTCGCGCCTTTCTACCAGGAGCACGGCTGGAGCGCGGCCGCCAGCGGCAGCCTGCTGGCGGTGCTGGCGCTGTGCCAGGCGGCGGCGGCCTTGCTGCTGCCGATGCTGGCCGGCCGGCGCGAAGACCGCCGGCCCTGGCTGTGGTTCACGCTGGCCCTGCAGGCCACCGGCTTCACCGCGCTGGCGCTGTGGCCCGACGCGGCGCCCGTGGCGGGGGTGATGCTGCTGGGCGCGGGGCTGGGGGGCTGCTTCGCGCTGTCCCTGATCGTGGCGCTGGAGCACCTGCCCGATCCTGCGCAGGCGGGCGCCCTGTCGGCGCTGATGCAGGGCGGCGGTTTCCTGCTCGCGGCGATCCCGCCCTGGATCGTCGCCGTGCTGCGCGATGCGACGGGTGGGTTTCAGGCCGGCTGGCTGATGCACCTGGCCTGTGTGGCGATCGTGACGGTGCTGTACGTGCGCGTGGCCCCGGCCAGCTACGCGGGCGCCATCCGCCTGGTGCCACGCGCCACCTGAGCCCCGGCCCGCTCGCGCTACGATCCGTGGCGCATGCCCACCACTTCCGCTTTTCACCACACCGCCACCGACTGGGGCATCGTCGCGGTCTTTGCCGTCGTCTACCTGGGCATGTTCCTGGGCGGCCTGCCGCGCCTGAAGCTGGACCGCTCGGGCGTGGCTCTGCTCGGGGCCATCGCGGTCATCGGCCTGAGCGGTCTGCCGGTGGAGGACGCGGCGCGCTCGGTGGACCTGCCCACCATCGTGCTGCTGTTCGCGTTCATGGTGGTGTCGGCGCAGATGCGGCTGGGTGGCTTCTACGGCGCGGTGACGCGGCAGGTGGGCGCACTGCCGCTGTCGCGCAACGGCCTGCTGGCTGCGCTGATCGTGGTCTCGGGCGCGCTCTCGGCGGTGTTCTCCAACGACATCATCTGCCTGGCCATGACGCCGGTGGTGGCGCGGCTGTGTCTGCAGCGCGGCATCAACCCGCTGCCGTTCCTGATCGGTCTGGCCTGCGCGGCCAACATCGGCTCGGCCGCCACGCTGATCGGCAACCCCCAGAACATGCTGATCGGCTCGGTGCTGCAACTGCCTTTCGGTGGCTATGTGCGACAGGCGCTGCCGCCGGTGCTGATCAGCCTGCTGCTGCTGTGGCTGTGGCTGGCGTTCGGGCCCGGGGCGCGCACGGCGTCCGCGGCTGAAAGCGCCGGCCAGCCCTTCGCGGCCGTGGCCGAGGCGCCGCCGGAAGAGCCCGATTTCGATGCCTGGCAGACCACCAAAGGCCTGGTGGTGGCCGGTGCGCTGATGCTGATCTTCCTGTTCACCGACTGGCCGCGCGACGTGGCGGCGCTGGTGGGGGCTGGGCTGTTGCTGCTGAGCCGGCGGCTGCATTCCTCGCATGTGCTGGGCCTGATCGACTGGCCGCTGCTGCTGCTGTTCATGGGGCTGTTTGTGGTGAACCACGCGTTCGAGACCACAGGCCTGGCCGCGCAGGCGGTGGCCTGGCTGGGCACGCAGGGCGTGCACCTGGCCGAGCCGGGGCCGTTGCTGGTGGTGAGCGCGGTGCTCTCCAACCTGGTGTCGAACGTGCCAGCGGTGATGCTGCTGCTGCCGCACCTGGGCGGCAGCAGCGGGCAGGCGGGCGCGATGCTCGCGCTGGTGACGACCTTCGCGGGCAACCTGCTGCTGGTGGGTTCGATCGCCAACCTGATCGTGGCCGACCTCGCGCGCCAGCAGGGCATCGTGATCGACTGGAAGCGCCATGCGATCACCGGCATTCCGGTGACGCTGCTCACGCTGGCTGTGGTGTGGGCCTGGATGCGCTGGGCCCTGTAGCGCGCTTCAGCGCTGCGCGCTCAGGGTGCGCAGGTCGTCTTCGTAGCCCTTGAGCACGCGCGCGGCGTTGGCGCGCTGCTCGGGCGTGGTGCTGTTGTGCAGCATGGTGAACTGGGCGCAGCCCTGGCGGACCAGCTCCTGGTTGTAGGCGTCGTAGCCCGGCGTCGGCGACTGGCGGATGCGCGCGATGTGCTCGCGCACCAGCTGTTCGGCCTTGGCCGGGTTGGCCTGGGCATCGCGCACCGTCTGCACCAGATCGGCCTGGCGGCGCAGGCGCTCGGCCTGGGTGCGTTGCGGGTCGAAGGGCGACTGCTGCAGCCAGCCGCGCAGCAGTTCGCGCTGCGCCGGGGTGAGCGCGCCGTAGAACGATTCGCTGCGCTCGACGGCCTTGTCCAGCCGCTTGCGCAGGCGCCGTTCGGGGCTGCCCTGCAGGAAGTCTTTCTCGAAGTCTTCATTGCTTTCGGCTTGCCGCTTCTTCAGGTTCTCCAACTGCTCCGGAGTGAGTTGCAAGGCCAGGCGCGCGAAGGGCTCGACGGTTTCGGCCGCCGCGCGCTCCAGCCGCTGGCGGATGTCCTCGAACTGGGCGCAGGCCTGCGCCGGCGAGACCTGGTCCACCGCCATCGCCTGCCACTGGCGCAGCAGGCTGGCGTAGGCGGGCAGCTCCTGGCGGCGGTGCCACTGGAAGAAGGCCTTGAGGTCCTCGCGGGTCTGCGCCGTCTGCGCGTCGGTCAGGTCCACATGCCGGTCGATCCACCAGTAGCTCAGGGTGGGCGCCTGGTTGTAGGCGAAGCGCGTGGTGGTGCAGGCCGCGAGGGCGGCGGCCAGCGTCACCAGTGCGCCAAGCCGCAGCACACGGCGGGCGATAATGCCCGGCGGGTAAGGGCCGGCAAGAACGCCGTGCAACCCGTCTCTGCAAGAGGTGTTCATGTCGTTCCCTGTGGATGTGGTGGTGATGGCGGCCGGCAAAGGCACGCGGATGAAAAGCCTCCGGCCCAAAGTGTTGCACCGTTTGGGCGGGCGTGCACTGGCCCAGCATGTGATCGACTGCGCGGCGAGGTTGTCGGCTCGATCGGTGGTGGTGATCACCGGGCATGGCGCCGAGCAGGTCGAGGCGGGTCTGACGACCCCGGTGGCCGCCGGCGACAGCGCCGCCCCGAGGCTGCGCTTCGTGCGCCAGGAGCCGCAGCTGGGCACCGGCCACGCGGTGCAGCAGGCCGCGCCCGTGTTGCCCGACGACGGCGTGACCCTGGTGCTCTCGGGCGACGTGCCCCTGACCCGCCCCGAGACGCTGCAGGCCCTGCTGGACCTCTGTGCCGGCGAGCGCCTGGCCCTGCTCACCCTGGACATGCCCGACCCGACCGGCTACGGCCGCATCGTGCGCTCGGGCGATGCGTCGGTGCAGGCCATCGTGGAGCACAAGGATGCGAGCGAGGCGCAGCGCGCCATCACCGAGATCTACAGCGGCATCATGGCCGTGCCCACGCGCCTGCTGCGCGGCTGGCTGGCGCGGCTGGACAACCGCAACGCGCAGAGCGAGTACTACCTGACCGACGTGGTGAAGTTCGCCGTGGCCGACGGCCTGCCGGTGGTGGCGCACCGCATCCGCGACGCGGTGCAGGTGGCGGGCGTGAACAGCCCGGTGCAGCTGGCCGAGCTGGAGCGCGCCTACCAGCGCCGCCTGGCCGAGACCCTGATGGAACAAGGCGTTCGCCTGGCGGACCCGGCGCGGCTGGATGTGCGCGGCGAGCTGCTCTGCGGGCAGGACGTGGAGATCGACGTCAACTGCGTGTTCGAGGGCCGCGTGAAACTGGGCGACGGGGTGCGCATCGGCGCGAACTGCGTGATCGCCAACGCCGCCATCGATGCCGGTGCGGTGATCCATGCCTTCACCCACATCGATGGGGAAAAGCTCGGCGTGTCGGTGGGGCGCGGTGCGCTGGTGGGGCCGTTCGCGCGCCTGCGCCCGGGCGCGCAACTCGGCGAAGAGGTGCACATCGGCAACTTCGTGGAAGTGAAGAACAGCACCCTGGCCGCCGGCGCCAAGGCCAACCACCTGGCCTACCTGGGCGACGCCACCGTGGGCGAACGGGTGAACTACGGCGCGGGCAGCATCACCGCCAACTACGACGGCGCCAACAAGCACCGCACGGTGATCGAGGCCGATGTGCACGTGGGCAGCAACTGCGTGCTGGTCGCGCCGATCACGATCGGCGCGGGCGGCACGGTGGGCGGGGGCTCGACCCTCACCAAGAGCACGCCGCCCGGGGCGCTCGCGGTCGCGCGCGGCAAGCAGATGGTGCTGGACGGCTGGCAGCGCCCGACCAAGAAGAAAAGCTGAGAAGCCGGGGCGCAGAAGCCTGGTCCAGGGTGTCCGCAGAACCGGCTTTGCCGGGCTGCAGGACACGCCCCCTTGAGGGGGTCGCGCGCAGCGCGGCGGGGGTGTGCTTATCTACCGGCCGCGCACGTCCTGTGAGCTGCCGTCGAAGCGGCTGTCGACGCGTTCGTGGCTGTCAAAGCCGCTGTTGCCGTTGAGCCGGGCTTCCTCGAAGCCGCGACGGCCGTTGCGGTTGAGGTCCATCAGCCCGCTCATGCCCATGATTTCCGATTCGCGGAAGCCGGTGTTGCCGTGCTGGTCAAAGCCCGAGAACTGGCTTTCGAGCTGCTGCAGCGCGCTCTCGCGCCGCTGTTCGCGGCTGCGGGGTTTGGGCAGTTCGGCGAGGTTGAGCTGGGCACGGAAGTCGGCCGGCGAGGGCATGCGGTGGATGCCGTTCTTGAGGAACACGAAACGCACGCCCGCTGTCTTGAGGATCCGGTTCTTGATCTTGACCTTGTGGGCCTTGGCCTTGGCGTCGCTCAGGTGGTGCTGCTCCACGTCGAAGGCGAAGCTCGGGCGGCCGTCGGGGCCGCAGACCACGAAGTCCACCTTCTGCTCGTACAGCCGCTCTTCGGCGCGCTTGCGGTCGTTGGCGCGGCGCACCGTCAGCATGTCCTTGAGCATCATGTTGGGCAACACGATCTGGCCGGGGAAGGTGTCCTGCAGGTAGTCCAGCATGTGGGCCTGCTCGGCCGTGAGGATGCGCTCGGGCGAATACCGGTCGTCGCGCCCGGACGACTCCGGGCGCCGCAGGCGGCGGATCACCCAGACGCACAGCGCCAAGCCCACCAGGGCAGCGGCGCTGAGCAGAGCGATCGTCACAACATCCATGCAAGCTCCTTGAACCCGATCGCGTCGGGTGGGACGATTTTAGGAGCGTGTGTCAGGTCGTCAGGCGCGTCAACCGCCGGGGGGCGACGCGAGGTCCGTTTCCGTGCGGTTTGCATCAATACGCTGACCCATCTGCACCACAAAGGTATTCAGTTGCCGCCGGCGGCGCGGGGTCGGCTCAGCGGCAGCCGGGGGTCGAACTTGGCGCGCTTGACGCTGAAGAAGGCCTTGATGTTGCGCACATTGGCGTCGCTGGTGAACAGCTGCTGGGCCAGCGCCAGGTAGGCCGGCATGTCCACGCAGTGCACCACCAGCATGAAATCGGGGCCGGGGCTCACGCGGTAGCACTGCTGCACCTCGGGGGTGGGCAGCACCCGGGCCTCGAAGGCGTCGAGATGCTCGGCGCCCTGCCGCTCCAGGGTGATCTCCACCAGCGCAGTGAGGCCGTGGCCCAGCAGCGGTGCGAGCCGATCGGCGCTGAGCAGTGCCACCTCGCGCTCGATCAGCCCCAGCTGGCGCAGCCGTTTGACGCGCCGCAGGCTGGTGGGGGGCGAGAGGTGGGCCAGTTCGGCCAGCGCCTGGTTGCTGCGGGAGGCGTCCGCCTGCAACAGCTCCAGCAAGCGAAGGTCGGCTTCGTCGATGTCGATCGGTTCCATAAAAACGGATTTGGTGAAATATTTGACGGTTTTAATAGTGTCAAGAAATTATTGACCAACTATTGGCTTGATTTGATCATTAATTTCCCTTGGCCGTGTTTAGCATCACGCATCCATTTTCAGGAGTACGGTTATGTGCGGCATCGTGGCGGGGGTTTCAGGGCGTGACATCGTGCCCGTGCTGGTTCAGGGTCTGCAGCGGCTGGAGTACCGGGGGTACGACTCCTGCGGCGTGGCCGTGCACAGCGGCGGCCTGCAGCGCGCGCGCAGCACGTCGCGCGTGGCCGAACTGGCGCAGCAGGTGCAGCAGGAGGCCATCGCCAGCGGCACCGGCATCGCCCACACCCGCTGGGCCACCCACGGTGCTCCGGCGGTGCACAACGCCCACCCTCACTTCAGCCACGGCCCCGGTGCGACGGCCGGCGCGGCTGGCCGCGTGGCCCTGGTGCACAACGGCATCATTGAAAACCACGACGAACTGCGTGCGGCCCTGCAGGCCAAGGGGTATGTGTTCGAGAGCCAGACCGACACCGAGGTGATCGCCCACCTGATCGACTCGCTGTACGAGGGCGACGTGTTCGCGGCCCTGCAAAGCGCGGTGGCGCAACTGCACGGTGCGTTTGCACTGGCCGTGTTCCACAAGGACGAGCCGCACCGGGTGGTGGGCGCGCGCGCCGGGTCACCCCTGGTGCTCGGGGTGGGGCAGGGCGGTGCCGAGCACTTCCTCGCCAGCGACGCCATGGCCCTGGCGGGCGTGACCGACCAGATCGTGTACCTGGAAGAGGGCGACCTGGTGGATCTGCAGCTGGGCCGCTACTGGGTGCTCGACGCCAGCGGCCGCGCGTTGAGCGCCGAGCAACGCCCGGTGAAGACCGTGCAGGCGCACAGCGGTGCAGCCGAGCTGGGCCCGTACCGCCACTACATGCAGAAGGAAATCTTCGAGCAGCCTCGCGCGATCGGCGACACGCTCGAAGGCCTGGGCGGCATCACGCCCGAGCTGTTCGGCGATGGCGCGTACAGCGTGTTCAAGGAAATCGACAACGTGCTCATCCTGGCCTGCGGCACCAGCTACTACAGCGGCTGCACCGCCAAGTACTGGCTGGAGGACATTGCAAAGATCCCGACGCAGGTGGAAGTGGCGAGCGAGTACCGCTACCGCACCAGCGTGCCCAACCCGCGCACCCTGGTGGTGACCATCACGCAAAGCGGCGAGACCGCCGACACGCTGGCCGCGTTGCGCCACGCGCAAAGCCTGGGCATGAAGCACACGCTGACGGTGTGCAACGTGGCCACCTCGGCCATGGTGCGCGAATGCGAACTGGCCTACATCACCCGCGCGGGGGTGGAGATCGGCGTGGCATCCACCAAGGCCTTCACCACGCAGCTCGCCGGCCTGTTCCTGCTCACGCTGGCGCTGGCGCAATCGCGCGGGCATCTGAGCGAAGAAGCCGAGGCCGAGCACCTGAAAGCCATGCGCCACCTGCCGGTGGCCCTACAGGCGGTGCTGGCGCTGGAGCCGCAGGTGATCAGCTGGGCCGAGGACTTCGCGCGCATGGACAACGCGCTGTTCCTGGGCCGGGGCCTGCACTACCCGATCGCGCTCGAAGGTGCGCTCAAGCTCAAGGAGATCAGCTACATCCACGCCGAGGCCTACCCGGCCGGCGAGCTCAAGCACGGCCCGCTGGCGCTGGTGACGGCGGCGATGCCGGTGGTGACGGTGGCGCCCAACAACGCGCTGCTGGAAAAGCTCAAGAGCAACATGCAGGAAGTGCGCGCGCGCGGCGGCGTGCTGTATGTGCTGGCCGATGCCGACACGCGCATCGCCAGCAGCGAGGGCATCCATGTCATCCGCATGCCCGAGCACTACGGCGCGCTCAGCCCCTTGCTGCACGTGGTGCCGCTGCAGATGCTGGCGTACCACACGGCACTGGCCAAGGGCACGGATGTGGACAAGCCGCGCAACCTGGCCAAGAGTGTGACGGTGGAGTGAGAGAGAGCGTGTGATGCGGGGTTCGCTGATCAAGGCGTCCCAAGACGTCAGATCTTGCGCCGCAACACCACCGGCTTGCCGCCATAGGTGCGTTTGGACATCCATGCAGCGAGCGCCGAGTCCAGGTAGTCGGCATGGCCGGGAAACCATTGGAACAGGTGCATCGCGAAATCGTGCACCAGCGCCAGGTTGGGCGGGCCGGCGCCCTCCAGGATGGCGCGCACCTCCCGGGTGGATTTCAACACCGCGGCATGCTCGTCGATATGGCAGTCCGAAGGCGGGAAGGCGGTGCTGCGCATCCATTCCTCCTCCTGGGCGAAGTGCGTGCGGGCATGTTCCTCGAAATCCAGCAAGGCCGACAGTGCGTTCGATGCGTCGCAGGTGAGCAAGCGGAACGCGACCTGGTAGAACTCTTCGTGCGTCGCGTCCATCGGTCCGAAGCCGAGCAGGCGCGCGTCCGACCATAGGAGGCTGTTGTCCGCCTGCGGGCGAGGCACAGCGGGATCTTGAAGGGCGGGGATTGTGACCATGGGCGTTTCTCTTCAATGGAACAGTGCGCCGGGCCATTGAACGACAGCCACCTGCACCGCCGGCAGTTCCCGCAGTCGGGCGGCGTAGGCCGCCACGGCCGGCCGCTTGCCGTCCTTCCAGAAGGTGTCGGCGCCCATGTTGTCCATGCGCAGCAGTTCGATGGCCCAGTAGAGGTCGGCCATCGTCAGGCGGTCGTCCAGGAGCCACCGGGACTTGGCGGACTTGAGTTGGCGCTCCAGCGCCTCGCAGGCGGCCTCCGCCGTGGCGTAGGCCTCTCGCATGCGCTCCTCCGTGAACAGCTGTTGCGCCGCACTCAGTTCCTTGGCGCGCTTGGCGGTGTAGCCGCGCACCAGCACCTCGTCGTTCGCGTATTCCGCCAGGTAGCGCTCGCAGCGTTCCACCTTGCCCATCGCGAAGTCGACGCCGTTCTTGCCGCGCTGCCCGGCCGGGCGAAGGTCTTCGCCGGGCGGCTTGCCGCTGAGCATCTGGTAGTTGGGCAAGTTGTCGATGATCTCCAGTTCGGCGTCAATCGCCGCTGCCAGGTGGGCTGGACGCAAGCTGCAGGCCCCATCGGCCACAGCGGCGTCGTCGAGGTGCCGGCAGATGCGCTTGGAGTCGACCACCACCGTGCCGGCGTTCCAGTCCACCAGCGTGGGCACAACGGCCGCGTCGCAGCCGCCACCCGATGCCACCGAGGTGCTGCCGGTGTGGCGGTCCACCAGCTGCATGCCCGTCTGCTCGCAGCCCAGCATGCGCAGCCGCACATGGGCCGGCAGGTAGGTCTGTCCGCCGAACAGATTCATCATGTGCGACAGGTAGGGCAGGTGGTGGTGGGCCAACACCGTGCGCACCTTCTGCGAGCAGATCGAACTGGCGGCGCTGAACAGCTCGAAGCGCGGCGTTGCGGAGGGGGACGGGTCGCCCATCAGCTCGCCCTCGCTGTTCAACGCAGCGCGGGTGTCGGCCACCAGCGTCTGTATCGGTGCATTCATGGCTCGTGTCTCCGGCGGGTGTTTTTATAAATCAAATTCGATCAAGATCATTATTGATCAAATTTTGACTTGAGGAAAGGGCCAGGCGAAGAGGGCCTCACAGATCCAGGACCAGCGTCTGGCAGCCGGCCTTGGCGCGCGACACGCAGGGTGTGAACTGGTCGTTCCTGGCTCGTTCGGCGTCGGTCAGGAACATGTCGCGGTGGTCGATGTCACCGTCAAGAACGCGGGTCAGGCAGGTGCCGCACACGCCCTGTTCGCAAGAGAGGGGGAGGCTGAATCCCTGGGCCTCCAGCACCTGGGTGATGGTCTCGTTCTTCTGCACGGTCCACACCGCGCCGTTGCTGGCAATCCTGACCTGGAAACTGCCGTCGGAAGTGGTGTCGAGATTCGCGGCGGCGAAGTACTCGCGGTGAATGTTGTCGTTCGCCCAGCCCAGCTCCCTGGCCGTGCCGATGATCCAGTCCATGAAGCCGTTGGGGCCGCAGACGAACACATGCTTGCCGGCCTCCGGGCGGCCCAGCGCAGCCCGGGCGTCGAGCTTTTGCCCGGGCGCGCCGCTGTCGAAGTGGTGGCTCACGCGGTTGGCGAACGAAGAAGTGGCGATGCGCTGCTGAAAGGCGGTGCGCGAGGGTTCGCGGGTGCAGTAGTGCATCTCGAACTGCGCGTGGGTCTGCGCAAGCCGCTCGGCCATGCACAGGATCGGTGTGACGCCGATGCCGCCGCCCAGCAGGATGGTGTGTTGGGCGGGCACGAGATGGAAGTGGTTGCGCGGTGCGCTGATCGGCAGAACGTCGCCCTCCTGGAGCAGCTCGTGCACGGCGGCCGACCCGCCACGGGAGCCGGGATCGCGCAGCACGGCGACCACATAGCGGTGGCGCTCTTCAGGGTGATTGCACAGGGAGTACTGCCGCACCAGGTCATTGGGCAGGTGCAGGTCGATGTGAGAGCCGGCCGAGAAGGCGGGCAGCTCGCGACCGTCGGCACTGACGAGTTCGAGACTGCAGATGCCCTCGGCCTCGGCGCGCTTGGCCAGAACGCGAACCGACAGGGTGGAAGGTGGGGCGGTGG
>NZ_JBWKZH010000009.1:0-120554 GCF_059424305.1 Hydrogenophaga sp. GW456-12-10-14-TSB4
GGGCCTTGCAGGCCGGCGCAGGTGCCTGCGATCAGTGCCAGGTGTCGCAGGCAGCGAAGGAAGACAGGGAGGGGGAAGGAACGGGAAGCGAGGGCGGGAGCGGCTTGAAGGATGGGCACAGGACGCTGGGGCATGTGGCGAATGGCTGCGAACCATATCGCAGGCCATGCGCGCCACTGTCACAGGAGAATGAAGTGCCAAATTTCGGGATTCAGACGCCCGTTTTCGTGGCCCAAGCGCACGATTGACGCGCCGGCGGCGCAGCCACCAGCGACGGGAAATGAATCAACGGCCGGCCGGGAGCGGGCCGGCGCCGCTCACTTTTTCTTGATGAAGCCGTAGATCACCAGCAGCAGGATGGCGCCGATGACGGAGGCGATGAAGCCCACGGGCTCGCCCTGCTGATAGAAACCGAGCGCCGCGCCCAGGTAGCCGGCGACGAAGGCGCCCGCCACGCCGAGGACGGCGGTCATGATCCAACCCATGCCGTCGTCGCCAGGCTTGAGCGCCCGGGCAATGAAGCCGGCGATGAGACCAATGAAGAGCGTGCCGAGAATGGACATCATGTGAAGGGGCCTTTCCGGGTGGTTCGAGAGCGCCGCCCAGGGCAGGCGGCGTCCACAGGATACTCCAGCCGCTGCGGCGGAGGGTTGGCCCCGCTGTCCCGTCGGGCTCAGGCGCCCTCGATCGCTTCGTGCAGCTCCAGCCAGCGGGCTTCCAGCGCGTCGTTCTCGTCGTTCACGGCCTTGAGGCGGCGCCCCGACTCCGCGATGTCGGCGGGGCTGGCGGGTTGGCTCATGGCCGCTTCCAGGCGCGTCTTCTCTTGCGCGAGTTGCGCCATGCGCTTCTCGGTCTGTTCGAGTTCTTTCTTCAGCGGCCGGGTCTTTTCGGCCAGCTGCTGGCGGCGCTGGGCGTCCTGCCGCTTCTGGTCCGGCGCGCGAGCCGGTTCCGGCGCCTTGGGCGCCGCCGCCGCGGGGGGCGGTGCGGCCTGCTGGCCGCGCTGCTCCTGGCGTTGTGCCTCGCGCGATTGCTTGGCCACGTCGAGCAGGTAGCGCTGGTAGTCATCGAGGTCGCCGTCGAAGGGCTCGATGCCGCCGCGCGAGACCAGCCAGAACTCGTCGCACACGGCGCGCAGCAGGGCGCGGTCGTGGCTGACCAGCATGACGGTGCCCTCGAACTCGTTGAGCGCCACGGACAGCGCTTCGCGCGTGGCCAGGTCCAGGTGGTTGGTGGGTTCGTCGAGCAGCAGCAGGTTGGGGCGCTGCCAGACGATCATGCACAGCACGAGGCGGGCTTTCTCGCCGCCGCTCATGCTGCCCACGCTCTGCTTGACCTGATCTCCGGTGAAGTTGAAGCTGCCCAGGAAGCTGCGCAGGTCCTGCTCGCGTGTGGGTTGGCCGCTCAGCCGTCCCTGTGCGGTGCAGTCGCGCACCAGCCGGATCATGTGTTCCAGCGGCGTGTCGGCCGGGCGCAGCACGTCGAGTTCCTGCTGGGCGAAGTAACCGATGTTGAGGCCCTTGCCCTCGGTGATCTGCCCGGCCAGCGCCTGGAGGTCCCGGGCGATGGTCTTGACCACGGTGGACTTGCCCTGGCCGTTGGCGCCCAGGATGCCGATGCGCTGGCCGGCCAGCACCGAGCGGCTGATGCCGCGCACGATGGCCACCGGCTCGCCGCCCGGTTCGCGCGGTGGGTAGCCGAAGGTGACGCCTTCCATGGCCAGCATGGGGTTGGGCAGGTTTTGCGGTTCGCTGAACTCGAAGTTGAAGTCGGCCTCGGCGAGCACCGGCCCGATCTTCTCCATGCGCTCCAGCGCCTTGACGCGGCTCTGCGCCTGCTTGGCCTTGCTGGCTTTGGCCTTGAAGCGGTCGATGAACTTCTGCAGGTGGGCCATCTTCTCCTGCTGGCGCGCGTACGAGGTCGCCTGCAGGGCCATCTGTTCGGCGCGCATGTCCTCGAAGCGGCTGTAGTTGCCGCCGTAGCGGTTGAGCAGCGCGCGCTCGATGTGCACGGTGACGTTGGTGATGGCGTCGAGGAATTCGCGGTCGTGGCTGATCACGAGCAGGGTGCCGTCATAGCGCTTGAGCCAGGCTTCGAGCCAGACCAGGGCGTCGAGGTCCAAGTGGTTGGTGGGTTCGTCGAGCAGCAGCAATTCGCTGGGACACATCAGGGCGCGCGCGAGCTGCAGGCGCATGCGCCAGCCGCCGGAGAAGCTGTCGACCGGGCGCTCCAGCTCGTCGATGCGGAAACCCAGACCGAGGATCAGGGCCTGCGCACGCGCCGGCGCATCGTGGGCGCCGGCATCGTGCAGCGCCATGTAGGCGTGGGCCATGCGCTCGCCGTCGCCGCTGTCTTCGGCGGCGGTCACTTCCTCCTGGGCTTTCAGCAGCGTGGAGTCGCCTTCGATGACGAATTGCGTGGCCGACATGTCGGTCTCGGGCATGTCCTGCGCGACCTGCGCCATGCGCCATTGCTGAGGCACGTTGAAATCACCCTTGTCTTCGTGCAGGGTGCCGTCGAGCAGGCGGAACAGGCTGGATTTGCCGGCGCCGTTGCGCCCCACCAGACCGACTTTTTCTCCGGGGTTGATGGTGCAGGAGGCGCCATCGAGCAAGACCTTCGCCCCACGGCGAAGGACAACATTCTTCAAGGTGATCATGAGCGGGGCGCCTGCGGATCGGGCAGTGCCGAAAGGGATTCAAGGGTGAGCAGCAGCACCTGGTCGTCGCCAGCGCTGGTTTCGAGCCAGATGGCTTCGAGTTCGGGAAAGGCCGCTTCAAAGTGCTCGCGTTCGTTGCCGATCTCGAGCACCAGCACGCCGCCTGGCTTGAGGCAGCGGGTCGCGTCGCGCAGCAGGACGCGCACGAAGTCCATGCCGTCCTGGCCGCCGGCCGTGTTGCCGTCCAGCGCGAGGCCGGGCTCGGCCAGGTACTCGGGCGGCAGCGCGGCCATGCTGCGCGCGCTCACGTAGGGTGGGTTGCAGAGGATGAGGTCCCAGGGACCGGGGCAGGCCGCGAGCCCGTCGGACTCGACCAGCCGGACGCGGTTCTGCAGGCTGTGCCGATCGACGTTGATGCGCGCCACGGCGAGCGCGTCGGGCGAGATGTCGGCACCGGTCACCTGCACTTCGGGGTAGGCCATGGCGGCGAGCACGGCCAGGCTGCCGTTGCCGGTGCACAGGTCGAGCACGTCGCGGGTGCGGTCGTCCAGCCAGGGGTCGATGGAGCCTTCGGCCAGCAGCTCGGCGATGAAGCTGCGCGGCACGATGGCGCGGCGGTCCACGTAGAACGGCACGCCTTGCAACCACGCCTCGCCGGTGAGGTAGGCCGCCGGTTCGCGCGTGTCGATGCGGCGCTGGACCAGGTCGAGCACGGCGGTTTGCTCGGCGGTGCCGATGGGGTGGTTGGCCAGCGCGTCCAGATCGCTGTCCAGCGGCAGGCCCAGTTGCCAGAGCACCAGCCAGGCGGCTTCGTCCTGGGCGTTGGTCGTGCCGTGGCCGTAGGCCAGCTGCGCGGCCTCCAGGCGTTGACCGGCTTGGGTGAGGAGTTCGTTCAGGTTCACGGTGGGCTCAAGCGGGCGCACGGGCGTGGGCGTCGAGGTGCTCCAGCGTGCGGCGGTAGATGTTCTTGAGCGGTTCGATGTCGGCCACGGCCACGTGCTCGTCGATCTTGTGGATGGTGGCGTTGGGCGGGCCCAGTTCGATCACCTGCGGGCAGACCTGGGCGATGAAACGGCCGTCGCTGGTGCCGCCGGTGGTGGACAGCGTGGTGTCGATGCCGACCTCGGCGTGGACGGCCGCGCGCACCGCATCGACGAGGGTGCCGGGCTGCGTCAGGAAGGGGCGGCCCCCCAGCGTCCAGTCGAGGTCGAAGTCGGCACCGGGCTGCAGGCCGTGGCGCTGCAGCAGTTCGGCCACGCGTTGCTGCAGGCCTTCGGGTGTGGACTCGGTGGAGAAACGGAAATTGAAATCGATCACGACCGTGCCCGGGATCACATTGCTCGCACCGGTGCCGCCGTGGATGTTGCTGATCTGCCAGCTGGTGGGCGGGAAGAACGCATTGCCTTCGTCCCACACCGTGGCCGTGAGTTCGGCCAGCGCCGGGGCGGCGAGGTGGATCGGATTCTTCGCCAGGTGCGGGTAGGCGATGTGGCCCTGAATGCCCTTGACGGTGAGCTTGCCGCTCATGGTGCCGCGCCGCCCGTTCTTGATCATGTCGCCGGTGCGTTCGACCGAGGTCGGTTCACCGACGATGCACCAGTCCAGCCGCTCGCCGCGCTGCCGAAGGGCATCGCAGACGACGACGGTGCCGTCCAGGGCCGGGCCTTCTTCGTCGCTGGTGAGCAGGAAGGCCACGTCGATCGCCGGTGCCGGGTTCGCGGCGACGAACTCCTCGCAGGCCACCACCATGGCCGCCAGCGAGGTCTTCATGTCGGCCGTGCCCCGGCCGAACAGCTTGCCGTCGCGGTGGCTGGGTACGAAGGGGTCGCTGGTCCAGGCGGTGAGCGGGCCGGTGGGCACCACATCGGTGTGGCCGGCGAACACCAGGGTGGGGCGTCGGCCCTGGCCGAGGCGGGCCCAGAGGTTGGTCACGCGAAAGTCGGCCGGGCCGCTCTCGATGGTTTCGCAGGCAAAGCCCAGTCGCGCCAGCCGCGCGCCGATCATCGCCTGGCAACCTTCGTCGCGGGGGGTGACGGAGGGGCAGGCGATCAGGGCTTCGGTCAGGCGCAGGGTGTCGGTCATCGGATCAGAATTTGACGTCGAGCGTGAACTCGGTGAAGGTGGCGTTGTCGCCCGCGTCTTCTTCGGAGGCCTGCGCCGCTTCGCTTGCCTTGGTGGCGTTGAAGTCGTTCTGCAGGCGCCAGAGCAGGTTGTTGGGCGAGTCGGCGTGGGCCAGGCCCTCGTTGCGGGCGACCAGGCCGTCGTTGATCAGGCGGGCCAGGTCCTGCTCGAAGCTCTGCGAGCCTTCGGCGAGCGACTTCTCCATGGCGTCGCGCACCCCCGAAAAGTCCGCCTTCTGGATCAGGTCGGCGATCAGCGAGGTGTTGAGCATGACCTCCATCGCCGGCACGCGCCCGCCGGTGTGGGTGCGCAGCAGGCGTTGCGAGACGATGGCGCGCAGCGCGGCCGCCAGGTCGCCCAGCATCGTGGGGCGCACCTCGACCGGGTAGAAGCTCAGGATGCGGTTGAGGGCCTGGTAGCTGTTGTTGGCGTGCAGCGTGGCCAGGCACAGGTGGCCCGACTGCGCGTAGGAGATGGCGGCCGACATGGTCTCGCGGTCTCGGATCTCGCCGATCAGGATCACATCCGGCGCCTGCCGCAACGCGTTCTTCAGGGCGACTTGCAGCGAGGCGGTGTCGGGCCCGATCTCGCGCTGGTTCACCACCGACTTTCGGTTGCGGTAGACGTACTCGATCGGATCTTCGATCGTCAGGATGTGGCCCGTCGCTTGCTCGTTGCGGTGGTCGATCATGGCCGCGAGCGTGGTGCTCTTGCCCGCGCCGGTGGCGCCGACCATGAGCATGAGCCCGCGTTTTTCCATGATCAGATCGGCCAGCACCGGTGCCACGTTGAGCGAGTCCAGCGCCGGGATCTCGCTCGACACGTAGCGGATCACGACCGCGATGTGGCCGCGCTGGCGGAAGGCGCTGACACGGAAGTTGCCCAGGTTGTCCAGCGGCACCGCCATGTTGAGTTCGCCGGTTTCCTGCAGCTCTTCCATGCGGGTGGGCGGCACGATCTCGGCCAGCAGGTTTCGCGGCGCATCCGGCGGCAGGACCTGGCTGTTGACGGGGATGGTCTGCCCGTTGATCTTGATCATGGCCGGCGCGTGCGCCGTCAGGTACACATCCGAGGCCTTCTTGTCGGCCATCAGGCGCAGGATGCGCTCCATCGTTCCGCTGCTCATGCCGTCTCCCTGTGGTTTGATCCGGGCCGCCGCTGCTACCTCGATCTCAATCGCGCAGCAGGTCGTTCAGGCTGGTCTTGGAGCGGGTCTGCGCGTCCACGCGCTTGACGATGATGGCCGCGTACAGGCTGTACTTACCGCCGTCCTTGGGCAGGCTGCCGCTGATCACGACCGAGCCGGCAGGCACGCGACCGTAGCTCACTTCGCCGGTGGCGCGGTCGTAGATCGGGGTGCTCTGGCCGATGTACACGCCCATGGAGATGACGGAGTTTTCCTCGATCACCACGCCCTCGACGACCTCCGAACGGGCGCCGATGAAGCAGTTGTCTTCGATGATGGTCGGGCCGGCCTGCAGCGGTTCCAGCACGCCGCCGATGCCCACGCCGCCCGAGAGGTGCACGTTCTTGCCGATCTGCGCGCAGGAGCCGACCGTGGCCCAGGTGTCGACCATGGTGTTCTCATCGACATAGGCGCCGATGTTCACGTAGCTGGGCATCAGGATCGCGCCCTTGGCGATGTAGCTGCCGCGGCGCGCCACGGCCGGCGGCACCACGCGCACGCCGGTGGCCTTCATCTCGGCTTCGCTCAGGTGGGCGAACTTGGTCTTGACCTTGTCGAAGAAGCCGAGGTCGCCCGAGCGCATGACTTCGTTGTCCTTCAGGCGGAACGACAGCAGCACGGCCTTCTTGATCCACTGGTGCACCGTCCACTGACCCACGCCTTCGCGCGTGGCCACGCGCAGGTGGCCGTTGTTGAGCTCGGCAATCACGTGCTCCACGGCGTCCACCACTTCCTTGGGGGCGGAGGCGGGGGAGAGTTCGGCGCGGTTGTCCCAGGCGTTGTCGATCAGGGTTTGCAGTTGTTGGGTCATGGGTCTCAGAAGAGCAAGGGTGAAAAAAAAGAGAAAGCGGGACGGTTCGCGTCAGGCGCGGCGCGACAGGAAGGCCTGGATGCGCCCGGCGGCTTCCAGGCATTCGGCGGGTTCGGCCACCAGGGCCATGCGAACGCGGCCGGTGCCCGGATTCACGCCGCCCACCTCGCGGGCCAGGTAGCTGCCGGGCAGCACCGTCACATTGTATTGAGCCAGCAGCTCGCGGGCGAACGCCTCGTCGGCACTGAGGCCGGCCGCGGCATCGGCAAAGGACGCGGGCACGGCCGCCCACAGGTAGAACGAGGCATCGGGCAGGGCCACGTCGAGCACCTCGGCCAGCAGCGGCGTGACCTGGGCGAACTTCTCGCGGTACTGGCGCCGGTTGTCCACCACATGGTCTTCGTCGCCCCAGGCTGCCACGCTGGCCGCCTGCACCACCGGGCTCATGGCGCCGCCGTGGTAGGTGCGGTAGAGCAGGAACGGCTTGATCAGCGAGGCGTCGCCTGCCACGAAGCCGCTGCGCAGGCCAGGCACGTTGCTGCGCTTGGACAGGCTGGTGAACATCATCAGGCGGCGGAAGTCGCTGCGGCCCAGGCGTTGCGCGGCTTCGAGGCCGCCCAGCGGCGCATCGTCGCGGAAGTAGATCTCGCTGTAGCACTCGTCGGAAGCGATCACGAAGCCGTGGCGGTCGCTCAGCTCGAACAGGCGCTGCCATTCGTCCAGCGGCATCACGGCACCGGCGGGGTTGCCCGGCGAGCACACGAACAGCAGCTGCGTGCGCGCCCACACGGCCTCCGGCACGCTGTCCCAGGCGGCAGCGAAGTTGCGCGCCGGGTCGCTGGCCACGTAGTAAGGCTCGGCGCCGCCCAGCAGGGCCGCGCCTTCGTAGATCTGGTAGAACGGGTTGGGCATGACCACCGTGGCGCCCGGACGGGTCGGGTCGATCACGGTCTGGGCGAAGGCAAACAGCGCCTCGCGCGAGCCGTTGACCGGCAACAGCTGGCTGGTCGGGTCCAGGGTCACGCCATAGCGGCGCTGCACCCAGGCGGCGCAGGCTTCGCGCAGTGCCGGGGTGCCCGCGGTGGCGGGGTAGCTGCTCAGCCCGGTGTCCAGCGAGGCCGCCAGGGCCTGTTTCAGGAAGTCGGGCGCGGCGTGCTTGGGCTCGCCGATGCCCAGGCTGATGGGGCGCAGTGCGGGGTTGGGGGTGACGTCGGCAAAGAGCTTGCGCAGCCGCTCGAAGGGGTAGGGCTGCAGGCGCGAAAGCAAGGGGTTCATGGCCGCCGATTATCGGGCTTGGCGCAAAGGGTGCCCCGTACCGTACCCCGGGGCGCACGCACGGTATCATCAGCGACCCCTCCGTCGCCGCCGCGACGGGGGAAATGCCTTTGAAATCAAATACTTGGCTATGCCAGGGGGCCTCCCAGCGTGCGTCTCAACTCGATCAAGCTCTCCGGCTTCAAGTCTTTCGCCGAACCCACCAACTTCATGCTGCCCGGCCAGCTCGTGGGGGTGGTCGGGCCCAACGGTTGCGGCAAGTCCAACATCATGGACGCGGTGCGCTGGGTGCTGGGCGAGTCCAAGGCCTCCGAATTGCGTGGCGAGTCCATGCAGGACGTGATCTTCAACGGCACGACCACGCGCAAGCAGGCCAGCCGCTCCAGCGTGGAGCTGGTGTTCGACAACAGCGACCACCGCGCCGGCGGCCAATGGGGGCAGTTCGGCGAGATCGCGGTCAAGCGCGTGCTCACGCGCGACGGCACCAGCAGCTACTACATCAACAACCAGCCGGTGCGCCGCCGCGACGTCCAGGACGTGTTCCTGGGCACCGGCCTGGGCCCGCGCGCCTACGCCATCATCGGCCAGGGCACCATCAGCCGGATCATCGAGAGCAAGCCCGAAGAGCTGCGCCTGTTCCTGGAAGAGGCCGCGGGCGTCTCCAAGTACAAGGAGCGCCGCCGCGAGACCGCCAACCGCCTGGCCGACACGCGCGAAAACCTCACGCGGGTGGAAGACATCCTGCGCGAACTCAACGCCAACCTCGACAAGCTGGAGAAGCAGGCCGAGGTCGCCGCGCGCTACAACCACCTGCAGTCCAGCGCCACGCTCAAGCAGCAGCAGCTGTGGTTTCTCAAGCGCGCCGAGGCCGAGTCCGACCAGGTCAAGGTGAAGACCGATGCGGCCCAGGCGGTCAACGACCTCGAATCGCGCACCGCCGACCTGCGCCGCGTCGAATCCGAACTCGAGACCATCCGCCAGGCCCACTACGCGGCCGGCGATCAGGTGAACCAGGCCCAGGGCAAGCTCTACGAAGCCAGTGCCGAAGTCGGCAAGCTCGAAGCCGAGATCCGCTTCGTGGTCGAAGGCCGCCAGCGCGTCGAGCAGCGCCTGGCGCAGCTCAAGGAGCAACTGGGCACCTGGGCCACGCGCAGCCAGGACGCGGCGGTGGAGCTGGAACAGCTGGCCGAATCCATGGTGCAGGCAGAAGACCAGTCGGTCGTGCTGGCCGCGCAGGGCGAAGAGCAGTCGGGCGCCTTGCCCGCGCTGGAAGACAGCTTGCGCCAGGCCCAGGCGCGGGCCAACGAACAGCGTGCCAGCGTCACGCAGGTGCAGCAGCAGATCCAGGTGCTGGCCGCCGAACAGCGCAACGTCGAGGAACAGAGCCGGGCGCTCAACCAGCGCCGTGAGCGCCTCGTGGCCGACCGCAACGCCCTGGCCGCGCCGGACGAAGCGCGCCTGCTCAGCGCCCAGACCCAGCTGGCCAGCGCGCAGGAAACCGCCGAACTCAACGACGCCGTGCTGCACGAGTTGCAGGACAGCGTGCCCCAGCTCGACGAAGCCCGTCGCGCCGCGCAGCAGGCGGTGAACCAGGAGTCCGCGAAACAGGCCGACCTGTCGGCCCGCATGGAGGCGCTCAAGGCGCTGCAGGACAAGGTCAAGACCGACGGCAAGTTGAAGCCCTGGCTGGCCAAGCACGGCCTGGAGAGCCTGCAGGGCCTGTGGAGCCGCATCCACATCGAAACCGGCTGGGAAAACGCCCTGGAAGCCGCGCTGCGCGAGCGCCTGAGCGCGCTGGAGGTGTCGCGCCTGGACATGGTGCGGGCCTTCGGCAACGACGCGCCGCCCGCCAAGCTGGCCTTCTACAGCCCGCCGCCCGGCGCGGCGGCCGCCAGCAGCGCCACCGGCCTCAAACCCCTGGTGCAATGGCTGCGCCTGAACGACGCCGGCCAGCAGGCGCTGTTGGCCGAGTGGCTGCACGGCTGCCTGACGGCTTCCAGCCTGGAAGAGGCGCTCGCCCAGCGCGCGCAACTGCAGCCCGGCGAGGTGATCTTCGTTGCCAGCGGCCACGCCGTCACCGCGCACAGCGTGAGCTTCTACGCGCCCGACAGCGAGCAGGCCGGCCTGCTGGCGCGCGCGCAGGAAATCGAGAACATCGACAAGCAGCTCAAGGCCCAGGTGCTGATCGCCGAACAGGCCCGCTCCGCCCTGATCCGCGCCGAGGCGGCCTACACCGACGCCTCGCAGCGCCTGGTGAGCGCGCGCCGCGACGCCGCCGAGTCGCGCAGCCGCGCCCACGAGCTGCAGGTGGAAGCCCTGCGCCTGACGCAACTGGCCGAGCAGACCCGCGCGCGCAGCGAACAGATCGGCGCCGACCTCGCCGAAGTGGATGCCCAGCTCGAAGAGCTGCAGGAACGCCGCGTGACGGCCGAGGCCCGCTTCGAGGAACTGGACATGCAGCTGGCCGACAGCCAGGAGCGCCACGCGCAGTTCGACGACAAGGTCATCGAAGCCGAGCGCGCGCTGAACCAGGCGCGCGAACAGCAGCGCTCGCTGGAGCGCACCGCGCAGGAAGCGGTGTTCGCGCTGCGCAGCCTGCAGGCGCGCCAGAGCGAGCTGCAGCGCTCGATGGAAACCGCCGCCAGCCAGGAAAAATCGCTGGCCGACGAGCAGCAGCGCGCCAGCGAGGAACTCGGGCGGCTCAACGACGCCGCGGCCCAGGCCGGTCTGCAGAACGCGTTGGCCATGAAAATGGAGCGCGAGCAGGCCCTGGGTGCGCTGCGCAGCCAGTACGACGAACTCACCGCCAAGCTGCGCGCCAGCGACGAGCGCCGCCTGCAACTGGAGCGCGAACTCGAACCGTTGCGCAACCGCATCACCGATTTCCAGCTCAAGGAGCAGGCCGCCCGCCTGGGTGTGGAGCAATACAGCCAGCTGCTGGAAGAGGCCCAGGCCGATCTGGCGGCGGTGGCGCAAAGCGTCACCGAAGGCAATGTCCGCCTGAGCGGCCTGCAGAGCGAGATCGACCGCCTGCACCGCGAGATCCAGTCACTGGGCGCGGTCAACCTCGCCGCGCTCGACGAACTCACCGCCGCGCGCGAGCGCAAGACCTTCCTCGATGCGCAGACGGCCGACCTGGTCGAGGCCATGAACACGCTGGAAGACGCGATCAAGAAGATCGACAACGAAACCCGCGAACTGCTGGGCAGCACCTTCGACACCGTCAACGGCCACTTCGGCCGCATGTTCCCCGAGCTGTTCGGGGGCGGCAACGCCAAGCTGATGATGACCGGCGAGGAAATCCTCGATGCCGGCGTGCAGGTGATGGCGCAGCCGCCCGGCAAGAAGAACCAGACCATCCACCTGCTCTCGGGCGGTGAGAAGGCGCTGACCGCCATCGCGCTGGTGTTTGCCATCTTCCAGCTCAACCCGGCGCCGTTCTGTCTGCTGGACGAGGTGGACGCGCCGCTGGACGACGCGAACACCGAACGCTATGCGAAACTGGTGACCGCGATGTCCAAGGAAACCCAGTTCCTCTTCATCAGCCACAACAAGATCGCCATGGAAATGGCGGAGCAGCTGATCGGCGTGACGATGCAGGAGCAGGGCGTCTCCCGCATCGTGGCGGTGGACATGGAATCGGCCGCCGGCATGCTCGAACCCACCTGATCACACTCCTCACCATGAGCACTTTGCAAATCGGTCTGGCCATCATGGGTGGTCTCGTTCTGGCGGGCCTGGTGGCCTACAACGCCTGGGTCACCAGCCGCAGCGCGCCGCGCACGGTGCGCGAACGCGGCGAGGCAGCGCGCGACGAGGCGTCCGGCGATGAAACCCTGCCCTACACGCCGGCCGACCTGTCCGAACACGAAATCCAGCGCATCGACCCGGTGCTGGGCGACACGCCGGGCGCGCCAGCGCCGCCCGACCCGGTGGTGATCGCGCAAGCGGCTGCGGCGGTGAGCCTCAACCCCCTGATGGGCCAACCGCCCGAGAAGCGCCCTGGCCTGGATGCCCTGATCGACGTCATCGCGCCGCTGTTGCTGGAGCACGAGGTCTCGGGCGATGCCTTGCTGGCCGCGCTGCCGGGCACGCGGCGTGTGGGCAGCAAGCCCTTCGCGGTGGAAGGCCAGAGCGAGGCCAGCGGCGAATGGGAAAGCCCGCGCGCGGGCCAGCGCTACCGCGCGCTGCAGGCCGGTCTGCAACTGGCCAACCGCTCCGGGCCGCTCAACGACATCGAGTTCTCCGAATTCGTGGTGAAGGCCCAGGCCTTTGCCGACGCGGTGGGCGCCGCCCCCGACTTCCCCGAGATGCGCGCCGAGGTGGCGCGGGCGCGCGAGCTGGACGCCTTCGCCAGCGGCCACGATGCCCAACTGGGTTTCACCCTGCGCGCGCGCCGCACCGCCTGGAGCCCCGGCTATGTGGCCCAGCACGCGGCCAAGCTCGGTTTCGTCGCCGGCGCCTTGCCCGGGCGCATGGTGCTCGCGAGCAACCAGAGCGGCCAGGCCCCCATCCTCAGCCTCATGTTCGACCCGCAGGCCGCCATGGCCGAGGACCCCGAACAAACCGCCTTGCGCGAGATCGCGCTCTCGCTTGAAGTCACTCACGTGCCGCGCAGCGAACAGCCCTTCGTGCGCATGCGTCAGGCCGCCACGGCGCTGGCCGAGGCCATGGAGGGTGTCGTCACCGACGACGGCGGCCAGCCGCTCTCCACCGACACCATGGACCGCATCGGCGCCGACCTGGAGAGCCTGTACGACGCGCTCGACAGCCGCGACCTCTCCGCCGGCTCCCCGCAAGCCCGCCGACTTTTCTCCTGAATGACCGCTGACCTGTTTGCCGAGCCGCCGTCGCCGGCCGCGCGTGCCGCCGAATTGCGCGCGCAACTGCACCACCACGCCCACCGCTACTACACGCTCGACGACCCGGAGATTCCCGACGCCGAGTACGACCGGCTGTTTCGCGAGCTGCAGGCCATCGAGGCCGAGCACCCCGAGCTGCTCACGCCCGACTCGCCGACCCAGCGCGTGGGTGGGCGCGTGCTCGACATGTTCACGCCCGTGCGCCACGCCGTACCCATGTTGTCGATCAACACCGAGACCGACACCGAGCCCAGCGGCGCGCGCAACTTCGACACCCGGGTGCGCCGCGCCCTGGGCCTGACCGAGGCCGACCCGCCGGTGGACTACGTGGCCGAACTCAAGTTCGACGGCCTGGCCATGAGCCTGCGCTACGAGAACGGCGTGCTGGTGCAGGCCGCCACGCGCGGCGACGGCGAGGTGGGCGAGGACGTCACGACCAACATCCGCACCATCCCGCAGGTGCCGCTGCGGCTGCCCGCCGATGCGCCGCCCGTGCTGGAAGTGCGCGGCGAGGTCTACATGCGGCGCGACCAGTTCGAGGCGCTCAACGACAAACAGCGCGCCAAGATCGCCGCCGGGGCCAAGGGCGAAAAAACCTTCGTGAATCCGCGCAACGCCGCCGCCGGTGCCGTGCGCCAGCTCGATTCGGGCATTGCGGCGCAGCGCCCGCTGAGCTTCTTTGCCTACGGTCTGGGCGACATCACCCCTCCCGAAGAGGGCGGGCCGGTGTTCGCCACGCACTTCGAGATGCTCCAGCAGCTCAAGGCCTGGGGATTCCCGGTGGCCGAGCAGACCACCCTGGCCACCGGGGCGGACGAACTGGTGGCCTTCCACCAGCGCATCGGGGCCAGCCGCGACCAATTGCCCTACGACATCGACGGTGTGGTCTACAAGGTCAATGCGCTGCCGCTGCAGAAACAGCTCGGCTTCGTCACCCGCGAGCCGCGCTGGGCCGTGGCGCACAAGTACCCGGCGCAGGAACAGCTCACCACCGTGCTCGCGATCGACGTGCAGGTGGGCCGCACCGGCAAGCTCACGCCGGTGGCCAAGCTCGCCCCGGTGTTCGTGGGCGGCGTGACGGTGACCAACGCCACCCTGCACAACGAGGACGAGGCGCGCCGCAAGGACGTGCGTGTGGGCGACACGGTGATCGTGCGCCGCGCGGGCGATGTGATCCCCGAGGTGGTGTCCGTGCTGGCGGACAAGCGCGTGGGCGAGCCTGAGCCCTTCACCATGCCGCGCACCTGCCCGGTGTGTGGCAGCGAAGCGGTGCGCGAAGAGGGCGAGGTCGATTTCCGCTGCAGCGGCGGCCTGTTCTGCGGGGCGCAGCGCAAGCAGGCCATCCTGCACTTCGCGCAGCGCCGCGCGGTCGAGATCGAAGGCCTGGGCGACAAGCTGGTGGAACAGCTGGTCGACACCGGCGTCGTCAAGACCCTGCCCGACCTCTACCGGCTGGGCTTCACGGCCCTGGCCGGCCTGGAGCGCATGGCCGACAAATCGGCGCAGAACATCGTGGACGCACTGGAAAAATCCAAGCGCACCACGCTGCCGCGCTTCCTGTTCGGCCTGGGCATCCGCCACGTCGGCGAGGCCACGGCCAAGGAGCTGGCGCGCCACTTCGGCCAGCTCGACCGCATCATGGACGCCAGCGTGGAAGCCCTCTCGGAGGTGAGCGACGTCGGCCCGGTGGTGGCGCAGAGCATCCACACGTTCTTCGAGCAACCGCACAACCGCGAAGTGGTCGAGCAGCTGCGCGCCTGCGGCCTGACGTGGGAAGAGGGCGAGCCCGCCGCGCGCGCGCCGCAGCCCCTGGCGGGCAAGACCTTCGTGCTCACCGGCACCTTCCCCACGCTCAGCCGCGACCAGGCCAAGGACCTGCTCGAAGCCGCCGGCGCCAAGGTGGCCGGCTCGGTGAGCAAGAAGACCGACTACGTGGTGGCCGGTGCTGAGGCCGGCAGCAAGCTGGAGAAGGCGCAGACCCTGGGCGTGGCGGTGATCGACGAAGCGGCCATGCTGGCCATGCTGGGCACCTGACGCTTCACTCGCCCAGCCGATAGCTCAGCGTGAGGTTCGCGCGCCAGTGGCGCTGCGTGTTCTCCAGCGGCATGTCCCCGGTCGGCTTCGACACGGCCAGATCCAGGTGGTAGTGCTTGTGGTTGGTGAGCCTGAGGCCCAGGCTGACCGAACTCAGTTGAGCCGGTGACGGCGTGGCCAGGCGGGCATGCACGCGAGCGGCCTCCAGCAGCACATAGGGCTGCCACTGCCGCAACCAGATGCCGTCGACCGCGAACACGCGGTTGAGCTCCAGCCCCAGGCCCCAGCCCGAATCGCCCACCGCTTCGCCGGCGCCGTAGCCGCGCGCGAAGCGGTTGCCGCCGAAGGACAGCTTCTCGCTGCTGGGCAGGTTGTGCGGGCTGTACTGCATCGCGAAGGACACGGCCGTGCCGAAGCGGTTGGCGAATCGGTGCTGGTGGCTGGCCTCGGCCTGCAGGCGCGCGAAAGCCAGCTTCACCGCGCTGGGTCCGGAGAGGCCGGGCACGTTGCTGGTGATGCCGGCGTCGGCTCCCAGGCCCGAGAGGCCGTGGGTCAGCCGCAGGTTGAGCTGCAGGCTGTCGTTGGGTTTCTGCGCCGTGTAGCTCAGCTGGCCGAACACGGCGCGGACCTGGGTCTCATCGGTCAGCTGCGCGCCGTTGGCGGGGTTGGTGAGGCTGTCGCGGGTGTTCACGCCGTACAGCCCGGTGCTGGCGATCCAGCTGGTTTCGCGCGAGAGTTTCAGCGGCAGGCTGGCGCTGAGTTCGGCGCGCTCGACTTCGGTTCTCCGTTGCAGTGCGTTGCTCACCCCAAGCTGCTCGTCGGGATCGCCCCGGTAGCGCGAGAGCGAGCCTTTGACCGACCAGCCTTGGCTGCCCAGGACCTGCTCGTAGTGCAGGGCGTTGTAGTGATCGTCGTCCGCCGTGGACAGCAGGGTGGATGCCCCGATCTGGCTGCCGGCCACGAAGGGGTCGTTCAACACGCCGGTGACCACGGCGCGCGGATTCGGCTTGCGCGTCTCCAGGCCCACGGCGATGTCGTAGGGTTTCTGGTTCGCCTGGATGACCAGGGTGCTGGCCCCGTCGGTGCTGGTCGGCAATTGCACCTGGGCCTGGATGGCCATGCCCGGCAGGCGGCCGAGCAGGGCGGTGAAATGTTCGAAGGTGGCGGTGCGCAGCGGCTTTTCCTGTCGGACGTGCTCGGCGATCTCGCGCAGCCGGGCCTCGGCCTTGCCGGGTTTGCCCTCGATGCGCACCGTTTGCACGTGGCCTTCCACCGCCACCACGCGCACCGTGCCGTTCTGGAAGTCCTGCTTCGGCACGAAGAAGAAAGAGAGCGCGTAGCCGCGCTCCTGGTACAGCGCGGTCGCCTGCTGGGCCCGCGCCACGATGTCGCCCACCGTCACCGGCTGGCCTGCCAGCGGCGCGAACAGCGCGGCCACCGCCTCGAAGGGGATCGACTGCACGCCTTCGATGTCGAACTTGCGCGGGGTGAGCCGCGCGCTCAACACCTCGGCACCCGGCGCGGCGGGCCGCTGCACGTCCACGTCCACCCGCACATCCGCGCCCGGCTGCACGGGCAGCGCGGGGCGCGGCAGGGTGTCCAGCGGGCTGCCGACGGGGGCCAGGGTTTGCGCCCCCGCCCCCGTGGCCACCCACCAGGCCGCCCCGGCCAGCAGCATCGGTCGGGTGAAATGGCTTGGCATGCGCTCCCGCCCTCTCTGCTTCAGCGGTTCAGCGCGCCCGTCAGGCCGCCCAGGGTGTTGGTCAGGGTGGTGGTCAGCGGGTTGGAGCTTCCGCCGCCGACCTGGCCGCCACCGACCGTGGCGGTGATGCCGCCGGTCAATGCGCCGACGGTGTTGACCACAGGCGCGAGCACGCTGCCCGCACCGCCACTGCCGCCGCCGGTCAGGCCGCTCACGGCACCGACGACAGGGGCCAGCACGCCGGCCCCGCCGCTGCCCGTGGTGCCGCCCACGGCGCCGCCGATGTTGGCGACCAGTCCACCGGTCTGGGTGACCACCTCACCCAGGCTGTTGACCACAGGCTGGCTGCCGTTGCCCTGCACGCCCACGCCCAGCTGTTGCACCGCGCCGCCGGTGGTCACCAGCAGGTTGCCGACGGGTGTGCCGACGCCGGTGGCGTCGTTCACATGGGCGGCCACCTGTGTCACGCCGGCGGTGATGGGCACGATCACGGTGTTGATCGCCCGGCCCACCTGTTCGACCGAACCGATGGGAGCGCCCGAGGCAGGTGCGTTGACCAGATCGCCGGTATGACCGAGCGTGCGCGAGGTGTTGCCCAGGATCTCGCCCACTTCGCGCGCGACCGGCTGGTTGCTGCCCGCGAGCTGTTCGCCCGCCTGGCCCACGGCCTTGGCCACGGGGTCGACGACGCGGTCTGCCACGGGACCCAGGCCCGTGGCCTTGCC
The DNA here is from genome assembly GCF_059424305.1 of Hydrogenophaga sp. GW456-12-10-14-TSB4. Classification (NCBI taxonomy): domain Bacteria; kingdom Pseudomonadati; phylum Pseudomonadota; class Betaproteobacteria; order Burkholderiales; family Comamonadaceae; genus Hydrogenophaga; species Hydrogenophaga sp. GW456-12-10-14-TSB4. The sequence continues at coordinate 17,373 of NZ_JBWKZH010000009.1, forward strand.
CACGGTCTGCGTGGCGCCTGCGCCGGTGTTCACCACCGTCTCCACCACCTTGCTGGCGCCGCCGAGCAATGGGTTGACCGGGCCGGTGCTCAGCTGCGTGTCCAGGCCCTGGCCGACACGGCTGACCACCTGGCCGGCCTGGTCCACGGCCTGGCCGGCGACGTTGGTCACCGGGCTCAGGGCCGAGGTGGCGGGGTTCTGGCCCAGGCCTGTGACGGCGGCACCTGCGCTGGACACCGCGTTGCCCGCCTGATCGACCGCACCGCCGAGACCGGCTGCGGTGACCCCCAGCGGGTTGTCGACCTTGCCGATCTGGCCCACGCCATTGGCCACCGCCGCGCCCACGGCGCTGACCACGCCGCCGGTGTGGCCGACCACGCCGTTCACGCCTTGCGCCGAGGCATCGCCCACGAGGGGTTTCACCACGTTGGACACCGTACCACCCAGGCCGGAGACGGTCTGGCCCAGGTCGGTGACCGTGTTGCCTTGCTCACGAACGACTGCCGCCAGCGGGGAGCTGCTGGTGCCTCCGCCGCCGCCACCACCCGAGCCTCCGCCCGAGGAAACGGCCGTGCCGTCACCGGCGCTGTTGAGTGAGCCCGTGCCGGAACACCCGCCCAGAACGAGCAAAGCCGCTGCCAGGGCGGTCAGACCTGCCCGAGCCGGGCCGTGGGAACGATCGATAATCCTTTTCATGGATATCCTCCTGAGGAACGTGAAACCAACGCAGACACCCACGGCCAATTCCGGGGGAGGTGCCAGCAATTCATCGACGGGTTGGCAAGCAACATTAATTTGTTTTTGCGCGGCGTCAGATTTAATTCCTGGTGCCGGCAGCCGGGTGAAATAACTGGCTCCCGTGACCAGTCTAGGGCTTGCTTCTGTCATCTGGATCAGGGTTTTTTGACGGCGAAAAGCCCTTTTTTGTCATAGGGTATGGAGCCCTTTGGTGAAGGGAAAGCTGTATTGCAATGGGAAATGGAAACTATATTTAACAGATCCATCTGCCTTTAATTTCAATGGCCAATCGAAGATTTTCCAATTGGTCAAATTTGCACCTCGAATGAATATTGCCGTGTCTCGCGACTTTTGACACGGCAGCGGCGCCACCCATTTCCAAGTCCAATTCCACATCGAAGCGACATGAGCATCCACAACATCCTCAAAATGGGGGATCCGCGCCTGCTGCGGCACGCCCAGCCGGTTACCGCGTTCGACACCCCCGAGCTGCACCAGCTCGTCGCCGACCTTCAGGACACCATGGCCGCGGCCAATGGGGCCGGCCTGGCCGCGCCGCAGATCGGGGTCGATCTGCAGGTGGTGCTGTTCGGCAGCGGCCTGCCCAACCCGCGCTATCCCGACGCGCCGCCGGTCCCCCGCACGGTGTTGATCAACCCGGTCATCACGCCGCTCGGCGACGAGGAAGAGGAAGACTGGGAAGGCTGCCTGTCGGTCCCGGGCATGCGCGGCGTGGTGCCGCGCTGGCGTCGCATCCGTTACCAGGGCTTCGATGCCCAGGGCCGGCCGATCGACCGTGAAGCCGAGGGCTTCCACGCCCGCGTGGTGCAACACGAATGCGACCACCTCTGGGGCACGCTGTACCCGATGCGGGTGCGCGACTTCCGCCGCTTCGGCTTCACCGAGGTGCTGTTCCCGGGCCTGGCGGCCGCCGAAGACGACTGATATCGGCGCTGTTACAAACCGCGGCGCGGTTGAAATGTATTGAAATATCCAGGCAGGGAAATCGACTAGAGTCAGTCCCCGGAATAACAACCGAACAGGGACTGCCTTTCCATGAAGCGAATGCTTGTCGTGGCGGCCAGCGCGGCCGTGCTCAGCGCCTGCAGCGTGACCAAGCCCCCCGCCAGCGTGCCAGTGGACCTGCCGGCCACCTGGTACGCACCGCCCCTGGCGCACCAGGGCAGCACCGAGCAGCTCACCACCTGGTGGGGTCGGTTCGACGACCCCGTGCTCACCAACTGGGTGGCGCGCGCGCAGGCCCAAAGCCCTTCCGTGGCGTCGGCGCGTGCGCAGGTGTTTGCCGCCCGCGCGGCGCGCCTCGGTGTCGAAGCCCAGGCCGGGCCGCAGCTGAACGCCGTGGCCAACGCCAGCCGGGGCCTGACCGATCCCACCATGCCCCTGGGCACATCGTTGAATGCCGGCTTGCAGGCCTCATGGGCCATCGACCTCTGGGGCGGCAACGACGCCCGCCGCGGCAGCGCCGAAGCACAGCAGGACGCCGCTGGCGCCGGCTGGCACCAGGCCCGCGTGCTGGTGGCCTCCGAGCTGGCCCAACTGTATTTCGCCCAGCGCCTGTGCCGCGAGCAACTGGCGGTGGCCGCGCGCGACCGCGATTCGCGCGGCGTGACGGCCGAGAACAACGCGATCTCCGAGCGCGCCGGCCTCACGGCCCCGGCGGTGGCCGCCCTGGCGCGCGCCAGCGGCGCCGAGGGCGCCGCGCGCTACCGGCAGCAGAACGAAACCTGCGAACGCCAGGTGAAGTCGCTCACCGCGCTCACCGGCGTGCCCGAGCCCGAGGTGCGCCAGCGCCTCGCCGCCGCGCCCGACCTGCAGGCGCTGCTGCAGTCCCCGCGCATGGACCAGCTGCTGTCGGTGAACGCCGTGCCGGCCGAGGTGATCCGCCAGCGCCCCGACGTGTACCGCGCCCAGCGTGAGCTCGTGGCCGCCAGCGAAGACGTCGGCGTGGCCCGGGCCGCCTTGCTGCCCAGCCTGTCGCTCTCCGGCAGCGTGCTGCGCAACCGCTTTTCGGGCGGCGGCAACGAAGGCACGTTCAACACCTGGTCGGCCGGCCCGCTCACGCTGAGCCTGCCGCTGCTGGGGCGCGATGCCTTGCGCGCCAACACCGACAGCGCCCAGGCACGTTACGAAGCGGCGGCCATTGCCTACGCCGGCAGCTTGCGCCAGGCCGTGGCCGAGGTGGAGCAGGCACTGGTGAGCATTTCCAGCCTGCGCGAGCGCGTGGCGTCGACCGACACCGCCGTGGCGGGCTACGGCCAGTCGTTCCAGGCCACCGAGGCGCGCTACCGCGTGGGCCTGGCCAGTCTGAACGAGCTGGAAGAGGCGCGCCGCCTCAAGCTCGCGGCCGACAGCAGCGCCGTGGCGCTGCAGCAGGAACGCATCAACGCCTGGATCCAGTTGTACGTCGCCCTCGGCGGCGGCTTCGACCCCGTGAACAACCCCGACGCTCTCAAAGACCCATCATGAACGCCGCTCCTCCGCAATCGCGCAAACGCTGGCTCTGGCTGGCCATCGCCCTGGCCCTGGTTCTTCTGGGCGTGTTCTGGGTCTTCATCAAGAAGCCGGGCAACCCCGAAGCAACCGCGCCCGCCGCCGAGGCCAAGCCCCGGCCCTCGCTCACCGTGACCGTGGCCCAGCCCGTGCACGGCAACCTGCCGATCCGCCTGCAGGCCAACGGCAACATCACCGCCTGGCAGGAAGCCAGTGTGGGTGCCGAGGTGAACGGCCTGCGCCTGGCCTCGGTGAACGTGAACGTGGGCGACCTCGTGCGCAAGGGCCAGGTGCTGGCCGTGTTCGCCAGCGAGACCACCAAGGCCGACAGCCTGCAGAGCCAGGCCAGCCTGGCGCAGGCCGAGGCCAGCTTCGAGAACGCCAAGGCCGACGCCGACCGCGCTCGCTCGATCCAGGACACTGGCGCGCTCTCCAAATCCCAGGTGGCGCAGTACCTCACGCAGGAGCGGGTGGCCCGCGCCCAACTGGAAGCGGCCAAGGCCGCGTTCGGCGCGACCGAGGTGCGCCTGGGCAACACCCGCGTGCTCGCGCCCGACGACGGCGTGATCTCCGCGCGCACCGCCACCGTGGGCGCGGTGGTGGGTGCGGGGCAGGAGCTGTTTCGCATGGTGCGCCAGAGCCGCATGGAATGGCGCGGCGAAGTCACGCCCAACGAAGTGGGCCGCGTGCGCGTTGGCCAGAAGGTGCAGGTCACGGCGGCCACCGGCCTGGAGATCACCGGTCAGGTGCGCGCCATCGCGCCCGGCGCTGACCCGCAGACCCGCAACATCCTGGTCTTCGTGGACCTGCCGCGCCACGCCGAGCTCAAGGCCGGCACCTTCGCCAAGGGCAGTTTCGACCTCGGACAGAGCGACGCGCTCACCGTGCCCAGCCAGGCCATCGTGGTGCGCGACGGCAGCAACTACGTGTTCGTGATCGACGCGCAGAGCAAGGCCAACCAGCGCAAGGTGCAGACCGGGCGGCGGGTGGACGACCGCGTCGAGGTGCTCGAAGGCCTCAAGCCGGACGAGGCGGTGGCGGTGCAGGGCGCGGGCTTCCTGAACGAAGCCGACCTGGTCAAGGTCGTTCAGTGAGGGCGCGGCCATGAACGTTTCCGCCTGGTCCATCAAGAACCCCATCCCGGCGGCGATGCTGTTCGTCATGCTCACGCTGGCGGGCCTGTTCTCCTTCAAGCAGATGAAGGTGCAGAACTTCCCCGACCTGGATCTGCCCACCATCACGGTCGTGGCGGCGCTGCCGGGGGCTTCGCCCAACCAGCTCGAGAACGACGTCGCGCGCATCATCGAGAACAGCCTGGCGTCGCTGCAGGGCCTCAAGCACATCTACACCAAGGTGCAGGACGGCACCGTCTCGCTCACGGTCGAGTTCCGCATCGAGAAGAACACCCAGGAAGCGCTGGACGACGTGCGTTCGGCGGTGGCCAAGGTGCGCAGCGAGCTGCCCACCGACCTGCGCGACCCCATCGTCAACAAGGTGGAACTGGCCGGCGGCGCGGTGCTGGCCTACACGGTGTCCTCCGACAAGATGGACGCCGAGGCCCTGTCCTGGTTCGTGGACAACGACGTGTCCAAGCAGCTGCTGTCGGTGACGGGTGTAGGCGCCGTCAGCCGCGTGGGCGGCGTGGACCGCGAAGTGCAGGTGCTGCTCGACCCGCTCAAGCTGCAGTCGCTGGGCACCACGGCCACCGATGTCTCGCGACAGCTGGCGCGGGTGCAGATCGAAAGCGCGGGCGGTCGGGTGGACCTGGGCGGCAGCCAGCAGCCGCTGCGCACCCTGTCGCAGCTGGCGTCGGCCGAGGCGCTGTCGAAGATGGAAATCTCGCTCAGCGATGGCCGCCGCATTCGCCTGGACCAGATCGCCGAGGTGCGCGACACCGTGGCCGAGCCGACCGCCGCTGCTTTCCTGGACGGCAAGCCGGTGGTGGGCTTCGAGGTCGCGCGCAGCCGCGGCGCGAGCGAAATCGAGGTGGGCGACGGGGTGCGTGCGCGCCTCAAGGACCTGCAGACGGCGCGGCCGGACCTGAAGATCACCGAATCGTTCGACTTCGTGACGCCGGTGAAAGAGGAATTCGACGCCTCCATGACGCTGCTCTACGAGGGCGCCTTGCTCGCCGTGCTGGTGGTGTGGCTCTTCCTGCGCGACATCCGCGCCACCATCGTGTCGGCTGTGGCGCTGCCGCTCTCGGCCATCCCGGCCTTCATCGGCATGTACTACATGGGCTTCACCATCAACGTGGTGACGCTGCTGGCGCTCTCGCTGGTGATCGGCATCCTGGTGGACGACGCCATCGTGGAGGTGGAGAACATCGTGCGCCACATGCGCATGGGCAAGACGCCGTACCAGGCGGCGATGGAGGCGGCCGACGAGATCGGCCTGGCGGTGATCGCGACCACCTTCACGCTGATCGCGGTGTTCCTGCCCACGGCGTTCATGGCCGGCATCCCGGGCAAGTTCTTCAAGCAGTTCGGCTGGACCGCCGCGCTCGCGGTGTTCGCTTCGCTGGTGGTGGCGCGCGCGCTCACCCCGATGATGGCGGCCTACATCCTCAAGCCCTTCGTGTCCCGGGAGATGCCGCGCTGGGCGGCGTCCAACCCCGTCACGGCCGCCGCCTGGCGTTGGGTCAACAACCAGGAGGAGCCGGGCTGGCTCAACACCTACCAGAACTGGGCGCGCTGGTGCATCCGGCACCGCTGGATCACCAGCTTGGGTGCCGGTCTCTTCTTCATCGGCTCGCTCATGTTGATCCCGCTGCTGCCCCAGGGCTTCATCCCGCCCGACGACAACTCGCAGACCCAGGTCTTCCTGGAGCTCTCGCCCGGTGCGACGCTGGAGCAGACCATTGCCACGGCCGAACGCGCGCGCCTGCTGGTGGCAGCGGTGCCGCACGTGCGCTCGGTCTACACCACCATCGGCTCGGGCACGGCCGGCTCGGACCCGTTCGCGCCGCAGGGCGCGGCCGAGTCGCGCAAGGCCGCGCTGACCATCCAGCTCGACCCGCGCGGCGAGCGGCCGCGCAAGCAGGGCATTGAAAACCAGTTGCGCGAGGCGATGTCGAACCTGCCGGGCGTGCGCAGCAAGGTGGGCCTGGGCGGTTCGGGCGAGAAATACATCCTCACGCTCACCGGCAGCGATGCCCATGCGCTGAGCACCGCGGCGCGCGCCATCGAGCGCGACCTGCGCACCATCCAGGGTGTGGGCAGCATCCAGTCCACGGCGGCGCTGGTGCGCACGGAAATCATCGTCACGCCCGACCTTGCGCGAGCCGCCGAACTCGGCGTCACGAGCTCGGCCATCGCCGAGACGCTGCGCATCGCCACGGTGGGCGACTACGACAACGCCTTGCCCAAGATGAACCTGCCCGAGCGGCAGATTCCCATCGTGGTCAAGCTCGACGTGGGCGCGCGGCACGACCTCGAGGTGCTCAACCGCCTCTCGGTGCCGGGCAGCAAGGGCCCGGTGATGCTGGGGCAGGTGGCCCAGCTCGACTTCGGCGGCGGCCCGGCGGTGATCGACCGCTACGACCGTGCGCGCAACATCAACTTCGAGGTCGAGCTCGCGGGCATCGCGCTGGGTGACATGAAGACGGCGGTGGAGAAGCTGCCGAGCCTGCGCAACCTGCCACCGGGCGTGTCGGTGCTGGAGATCGGTGACGCCGAGGTGCAGGGCGAGCTGTTCGCGAGCTTCGGCCTGGCGATGCTGACCGGCGTGCTGTGCATCTACATCGTGCTGGTGCTGCTGTTCAAGGCCTTCCTGCACCCGGTGACCATCCTGGCGGCGCTGCCGCTGTCGCTGGGCGGTGCTTTCGTGGCGCTGCTGCTGGCGAACAAGAGCTTCTCCATGCCGTCGCTGATCGGTCTGATCATGCTGATGGGGGTGGCGACGAAGAACTCGATTCTGCTGGTGGAGTACGCGATCGAGGCGCGGCGCGAGCACGGGTTGAACCGGCTGGACGCGATCCTGGACGCCTGCCACAAGCGCGCCCGGCCAATCGTGATGACGACCATCGCCATGGGTGCGGGCATGTTGCCGATCGCGATTGGCTGGGGCGCGGCCGACGGCAGTTTCCGCTCGCCGATGGCGGTGGCGGTGATCGGTGGCCTGATCACCTCGACCTTCCTGAGCCTGCTGGTGATCCCGGCGGTGTTCACCATCGTGGACGATGTGTCGCTGTGGTTTGCCGGTCTGTTCCGGCGCAAGTCGGGGGACGGGGCTGTGGAGCCGGGGACCCTTCGCGCCTGACGGGTTTGGGGCCGGCGGCGTGCCAACGGTACCTCTGAGCCTGCGAGGGTGGGTGTTCTGCGCAGCGGGGTAAAGGAGGAGGCGGCACCAGCCGCCGGGGGACATCCGCGGAGCAGAGCACCCGCCCTCGCAGGCAGCGAAAAAACTCAGCCCTCCAGCGTCTCCAGAAGCTCCGTCTCCAACTCGATCTGGCGTTTGTTCATCTGCAGTTGGGCGCCGCTGATGAGGAAGGTGTCTTCCACCCGTTCCCCCAGGGTGGTGACCTTGGCGAGCTGCACGCTGATGTCGTAATGCGCCAGCACCCGCGTGATGCCGTAGAGCAGGCCGGCGCGGTCGCTCGCCGAGATCGAGAGCAGCCAGCGCTGCGCCTTCTCGTCGGGCCGCAGATCCACGCGCGGCGTGATCGGAAAGCTCTTCACGCGCCGCGAGAGCCGGCCCTTGGCCGGCGTGGGCAAGGGACCGCGCTCGTCGATCGTCTGCGCCAGGTTGTTCTCCACCATCGCGATCAGCTCGCGGTAGTGCTCCGACATCGTGGGCGCCACCACCTGGAAGGTGTCCAGCGCATGGCCGGTCAGGGTGGTGTGCACGCGCGCATCGAGAATGCTGAAGTGCGAGCTGTCGAAATAGCCGCAGATGCGCACGAACAGGTCCGGCTGGTCGGGCGCGTACACCAGCACCTGCAGGCCCTCGCCTTCGGGCGAGATGCGCGCGCGCACGATGCAGTTGTCGATAGGGGCCTCCGCCCCTTCGGCCGTCTTCACCGCCGGCTTGCCCGCCGCCTGCGCGATCTGGCGCGAGAGCACCCGCGTGTGCCAGGCGATCTCGTCGGCCTGGTGGCGCATGAAGTAGCTCACGTCCAGCGTGTCCCACAGCGCCTTGTGCGCCTGGTGGGGCAGGGCGTGCAGGGCCAGCATGGACAGCGCCTCGCGCTTGCGGCCCTCGATCACCGCACCCGGGTCGGGCGCCCGACCGCCCAGCGCGCGCAGCGTGTAGCGGTACAGGTCTTCCAGCAGCTTGCCCTTCCAGGCGTTCCACACCTTGGGGCTGGTGCCCCGGATGTCGGCCACCGTGAGCAGGTACAGCGCCGTGAGGTAACGCTCGTTGCCCACCCGCTTGGCGAAGGCGGCGATCACGTCGGGGTCGCTCAGGTCCTCCTTCTGTGCCATCCGGCTCATCGTGAGGTGCTCGGACACCAGGTACTGGATCAGCTTCGTGTCCTCGCGGTCGATGCCGTGCTGGTGGCAGAAGGTGCGCACGTCGCGTGCGCCCAGGTCGGAATGGTCGCCGCCCCGGCCCTTGGCGATGTCGTGGAACAGCGCCGCGATGTAGAGAATCCAGGGCTTGTCCCAGCCGGCGGCCAGCTGCGAGCAGAACGGGTACTCGTGCGAGTGCTCGGCGATGAAGAAGCGGCGCACGTTGCGCAGCACCATCAGGATGTGCTGGTCCACCGTGTAGACGTGGAACAGGTCGTGCTGCATCTGCCCGACGATGTGGCGGAACACCCAGAGATAGCGCCCGAGCACCGAGGTCTGGTTCATCAGCCGCATGGCGTGCGTGATGCCCTCGGGCTCCTTCAGGATCTGCAGGAACTGCGCGCGGTTGACCGGGTCGGCGCGAAAGCGCGCGTTCATCACCGGGCGGGCGTTGTACAGCGCGCGCAGGGTGCGCGCCGACAGGCCCTTGATGCCCACCGTGGTCTGGTAGAGGTGGAAGGTCTCCAGGATGGCGTGCGGCTGCTGCACGTACAGGTTGTCGCTCGCCACCTCCAGCATGCCGCCCTTGTCGAAGAAGCGCTCGTTGAGCGGGCGCAGGCGGTCCACACCGGCCACGTCGCTCTGCAGGCGCTCCTGGATGTTGAGCAGCAGGATCTGGTTGAGCTGGGTCACGGCCTTGGCCGCCCAGTAGTAGCGCTTCATCAGCGCTTCGCTGGCGCGGCGCGTGCCCTTGGCGGTGGGGCCGCCGCCGGCGGGCACCTGGGCCTTGAAGCCGAAGGACTCGGCCACGGCGTTCTGCAGGTCGAACACCAGCCGGTCCTCGCGGCGGTGGGCCAGCAGGTGCAGGCGCGCGCGGATCAGGCTCAGCAGAGCCTCATTGGCCTTGATCTGCCGCGCCTCCAGGGGCGTGGCCAGGCCCTTGCGGGCGAGCTCGTCCCAGCTGCGGCCCAGGCCGGCGGCCTTGGCCACCCACAGAATGATCTGCAGGTCGCGCAGGCCCCCCGGTGACTCCTTGCAGTTGGGCTCCAGCGAGTAGGGTGTGTTCTCGAACTTGGTGTGGCGCTGGCGCATCTCCAGCGTCTTGGCGACGAAGAAGGCCTTGGGGTCCATGGCCTCCGCCAGCTGGTTCACCAGGCTGGAGAAGGCGTTCTTGCTGCCCGCGATGAGCCGGCATTCGAGCAGCGAGGTCTGCACCGTCACGTCTTTGGCGGCCTCGTCCACGCACTCGGCGATGGTGCGCACGCTGGAGCCGATCTCCAGGCCGAGGTCCCAGCAGGCGCCGATGAAGCTCTCCAGCCGGGCCTTGAGCGCGGGGTCGTCATCGGGCCGGCTGCCGTCGGGCAGCAGCACCAGCACGTCCACGTCGGAGCTGGGGAACAGCTCGCCGCGCCCGTAGCCGCCCACGGCGACGAGCGAGAAGCCCGGCTCGAAAGCCGCCAGGGACCAGAGCTCGCGCAGGGTCTGGTCGGTCAGGCGGGAGAGGTGTTGCAGCGTCTTGCGCACGCCGCGGGTGGACGAGCCCTGCACACCCAGCTGGTCAAGCAGGGTGGCCTTGTCGGTGCGGTATTGCTGCCGCAGGGTGCCGAGTTCGGGCACGGCGGGCACCGGCGCGAGCGCCATGGCGTCAGGCAAGGGCGGGCGCCGGGGTCACGAAGGCGGGCGCGGGCAGGCTGCCGGCGGACAGGGTGAGCACCTCGTAGCCAGTTTCGGTGACCAGCACGGTGTGTTCCCATTGCGCCGAGAGCGAGCGGTCGCGCGTGACGATGGTCCAGCCGTCGCCCATCTCCTTGATGTCGCGCTTGCCGGCGTTGATCATCGGTTCGATGGTGAAGGTCATGCCCGGCTTGAGCTCCTCCAGGGTGCCGGGACGGCCGTAGTGCAGCACCTGCGGGTCTTCGTGGAAGCGCTGGCCGATGCCGTGGCCGCAGAACTCGCGCACCACCGAGAAGCCGTTGCTTTCCGCGAACACCTGGATGGCATGGCCGATGTCGCCCAGGCGGATGCCGGGGCGCACCAGCACGATGCCCTTCCACATCGCCTCATAGGTCACCTGGGTGAGCCGGCGCGCCTGCACCGAGCAGGCGGCTTCGCCGCCGATCAGGAACATGCGGCTGTTGTCGCCGTACCAGCCGTCCTTGATCACCGTGACGTCGACGTTGAGGATGTCGCCCTTCTTGAGCGGCTTCTCGTTCGGGATGCCGTGGCAGACCACGTGGTTGATCGAGGTGCACAGGTGGCCCGGGTAGGGCGGGTAGCCGCTGGGCTGGTAGCCGATGGTGGCCGAGACCGTGCCCTGCTGCTTCATGTACTCGGCCGCCAGGCGGTCGATTTCCAGCGTGGTGACGCCCGGCTGGATCAGGGGTGTGAGGTAGTCCAGCACTTCGGACGCCAGGCGGCAGGCCGTGCGCATGCCCGCGATGCCGGCTTCGTCTTTGTAGGTGATGCTCATGGGGCGCGATTATCCCATCTGGCCCCGTCTGCCGGGGCCTGCGCACGGCAAGGCCATGGGGGCGGCCGGGTAAAATCCAGGGTTTTCCCACCTGCCGTCGGCGGGTCAACGCACCTCAGGCTCCCAACGTGTCCCTGCACCTGCGCTTTTTTGAAGGCGGCAACGCCGTCAGCGACTTCAAAGTCCAGCAGATCCTGCCCCGTCTCGCGGGCATTTCCGACAAGATCACCGGCCTCTCGGCCCGCTTCGTCCACCTGGCGAGCTTCGACGGCGAGCCCGACGCGGCCACGCTGCAGCGGGTGGGCGAGCTGCTGACCTACGGCGAACCGGGCACCCCGGCGCACGCCCAGCTCGAGGCGGCCGGCGCGCCGGCCCTGCTGGTGATGCCGCGCCTGGGCACCGTCTCGCCCTGGGCTTCCAAGGCGACCGACATCGCCCACAACTGCGGCCTGGCGCTGCACCGGGTCGAGCGCCTGGTCGAGTACCGGGTGGGCCTCAAGTCCGGCCTGCTGGGCAAGAAGGCCAGTCTGTCCGAAGAACAGCTGCGCGCCGTGGCCGACCTGCTGCACGACCGCATGACGGAAAACGTCTCGCTCGACCGCAGCCAGGCCCAGGCCCTGTTCACCGAGCTGCACCCCGCGCCCATGGAGCAGGTCGACGTGCTCGGGGGCGGCCGTGCCGCGCTGGAGCGCGCCAACGCCGACTGGGGCCTGGCCCTGGCCGACGACGAGATCGATTACCTCGTCAACGCCTTCAACGGCTTGAAGCGCAACCCGACCGACGTCGAGCTGATGATGTTCGCGCAGGCCAACAGCGAGCACTGCCGCCACAAGATCTTCAACGCGCAGTTCACCATCGACGGTGCGGCGCAGGACAAGAGCCTGTTCGGCATGATCCGCCACACCCACCAGCAGGCGCCGCAGCACACCGTGGTGGCCTACTCGGACAACGCCTCCATCATGGAAGGCAGCGTGGTCGAGCGCTTCGTGGCCCGAGCCGGTGGCGACACCTCGCCGGCCTACGCCGCCGAGACCGCCACGCACCACGTGCTGATGAAGGTGGAAACGCACAACCACCCGACCGCCATCTCGCCGTTCCCCGGCGCCTCCACCGGCGCGGGCGGCGAGATCCGCGACGAGGGCGCCACCGGCCGGGGTTCCAAGCCCAAGGCCGGCCTGACCGGCTTCACCGTCGGCAAGCTCTGGGGCGGTCTCTCCGACCAGCCGGGCGGCAAGCCCGAGCACATCGCCAGCCCGCTGCAAATCATGACCGAGGGTCCCCTGGGCGGTGCGGCCTTCAACAACGAGTTCGGCCGGCCCAACCTGCTGGGCTACTTCCGCGAGTACGAGCTGGCGGTGTACGGCGTGCAACGCGGGTACCACAAGCCCATCATGATCGCGGGCGGCGTCGGCGTGATCGATGCCATCCAGACGAAGAAGATCGAATTCCCGGCCGGCTCGCTGCTCATCCAGCTCGGCGGCCCCGGCATGAAGATCGGCATGGGCGGCAGCGCGGCCAGCTCCATGGCCACCGGCACCAACGCCGCCTCGCTGGACTTCGACTCCGTGCAGCGCGGCAACCCCGAGATCGAGCGCCGCGCGCAGGAGGTCATCAACCACTGCTGGCAGCAGGGCGAGAACAACCCCATCCTGGCGATCCACGACGTGGGCGCGGGCGGCCTCTCCAACGCCTTCCCCGAACTCACCAACGACGCCGGCCGAGGCGCGCGCTTCGACCTGCGGGCCGTGCCGCTGGAAGAAAGCGGCCTGGCGCCCAAGGAAATCTGGTGCAACGAGAGCCAGGAGCGTTATGTGCTGGCGATCGCGCCCGAATCGCTGCCGCTCTTCCAGGCCTTCTGCGAGCGCGAGCGCTGCCCGTTCGCCGTGATCGGCGTCGCCACCGAAGAGCGACAGCTCGTGCTGGCCGATGAGGGACAACAAAGCCCGGTCGACATGCCGATGAACGTGCTGCTGGGCAAACCGCCCAAGATGCACCGCGACGTGAAGAGCGTGGCCCGTCAGGCGACCCCGCTGGAACTCACCGGCGTGAACCTGCAGCAGGCCGTGATCGATGTGCTGAGCCACCCGACCGTGGCCTCCAAACGCTTCCTCATCACCATCGGCGACCGCACCGTGGGCGGCCTGAGCCACCGCGACCAGATGGTCGGCCCCTGGCAGGTGCCGGTGGCGGACTGCGCCGTCACGCTGGCCGACTACAAGGGCTTCGCCGGCGAGGCCATGAGCATGGGCGAGCGCACGCCGCTGGCCGCGCTCGACGCCGCCGCGTCCGGCCGCATGGCGGTGGCCGAGGCCATCACCAACCTGCTGGCCGCGCCGATCGAACTGCCGCGCGTGAAGCTCTCCGCCAACTGGATGGCCGCCTGCGGCGAACCGGGTGAAGACGCCGCGCTGTACGACACCGTCAAGGCCGTGGGCCTGGAGCTCTGCCCGGCGCTGGGCATTTCCATCCCGGTGGGCAAGGACAGCCTGTCCATGCGCACCCAATGGCGCGAAGGCGGCGAGACGAAGAAGGTGACCTCGCCGGTCAGCCTGATCGTGAGCGCCTTCGCCACGCTGGCCGACGTGCGCGGCACGCTCACGCCGCAACTCAACAACGCGCTCGAAGACACCACCCTGGTCCTGATCGACCTCGGCAAGGGCCGCCACCGCATGGGCGGCTCCGTGCTGGCCCAGGTGCTGGGGCAGGGCGGGGGCGAGGTGCCCGATCTGGACGACGCCAAAGACCTGGTGAGCCTAGTCAACGCGGTGAATGCCCTGCGCGCGCAGGGCCAGATCCTGGCCTACCACGACCGCAGCGACGGCGGCCTGCTGGCGGCGGCCGCTGAAATGGCCTTCGCCGGCCATGTGGGCGTGGCGCTCAATGTGGACCTGCTCGTGACCGAGGGCGACGGCATCAGCGACAGCCGCGCCGAGATGGGCGACGCCAAGAACTGGGCCGGCCAGGTCAGCGCGCGCCGCGAGGAACTCACGCTCAAGGCCTTGTTCAGCGAAGAGCTGGGCGTGCTGCTGCAGGTGCGCACCGAAGACCGCAACGCCGTGATGCAGACCCTGCGCGAGCACGGCCTGTCCAAACACAGCCACTTCGTGGGCAAGACCCGCCCGGCCTCGTCCGCGATGGACGCCGGCAAGGGGCAACTGCAGGTCTGGCGCGACACCAAGGCGGTGTTTTCGGCCAGCCTGTTCGACCTGCAACAGGTCTGGGACAGCGTGAGCTGGAAGATCAACCAGCAGCGCGACAACCCGGCGGGCGCCGATGCCGAACACGCGGCGGCGGGCCAGCCGGACGACCCGGGTCTGCACACGAAGCTGACGTTCGACGCCGCCGACAACGTGGCCACGCCCTTCCTCAACCTCGCGCGCCCCAAGGTTGCCATCCTGCGCGAGCAGGGCGTGAACTCGCACGTGGAGATGGCTTACGCCTTCACCCAGGCCGGTTTCGAGGCCTTCGACGTGCACATGACCGACCTGCAGACCGGCCGCGCGAAGCTGGCCGATTTCAAGGGTGTGGTGGCCTGCGGCGGCTTCAGCTACGGCGACACGCTGGGCGCGGGCATAGGCTGGGCGCGCAGCATCACCTTCAACCCCGGCCTGTCCGAGCAGTTCCAGGCCTTCTTCGGCCGCAGCGACACCTTCGGCCTGGGGGTGTGCAACGGCTGCCAGATGTTTGCCGAGCTGGCCGACATCATCCCCGGCGCCGAGGCCTGGCCGCGCTTCACCACCAACCAGAGCGAGCGCTTCGAGGCGCGCCTGTCCCTGGTGGAGGTGCTGGACTCCCCCAGCCTGTTCCTGCAGGGCATGGCCGGCAGCCGCCTGCCGATCGCGGTGGCGCACGGTGAGGGTTACGCCAACTTCCGCCACCGGGGCGACGCCGGCAAGGCCATCGCCGCGATGCGATTCACCGACCACAGCGGCGCGGCCACCGAGGCCTACCCGTTCAACCCCAACGGCAGCCCGGGCGGCCTGACGGCGGTGACCACGGCCGACGGCCGCTTCACGGCCATGATGCCGCACCCCGAGCGCGTGTTCCGCAACATCCAGATGAGCTGGACCGACCAGGACCCGGCCGCCTTCAGCGCCTGGATGCGCCTGTGGCGCAACGCACGCCGCTGGGTCGGCTGAACGAACATGGCCATCGAGCTGCCCAAGGCCACCCGCGACGAGGCGATCGCCTCGATCCAGCGCTACTTCGAGGCGAACATGGACGAGCGCATCGGCAACATCGCCGCCGGTGGCCTGCTGGGCTTCTTCCTGGAAGAGATCGCCCCCGTGGTCTACAACCAGGCCGTGGCCGACGTGCAGGAGCGCCTGCAGGCGCGCGTGGCCGAGCTCGACATCGAGGTCCACGAGGAAGCTTTCACCTACTGGCGCAAGCGGGAGAAACCCGCCAAGGGGAGATGACGCATGGCACGCGAGTTCTTTCTGCCTGAGGGCACGGCCACCGATTTCGCCGCCGACGGCGCCGTGGTGCTGCGCGGGGTGTTCAATGCGGACGAGCTGGCCCTGCTCGAACGCGGCATCGAGCACAACCTGGCGAACCTCAGCCCCCTGGCGCTGGTCGCCAGCGAACCCGATGACCCGGGCCGTTTCGTCGAGGACTTCTGCACCTGGCAGGACAACCCCTCGTACCAGCGCATCCTGCGCGAGTCGGCCCTGCCGCACATCGCCACCCAGCTCATGCACAGCCGCACGGCCCGGATCTACCACGACCACCTGCTGGTCAAGGAACCCGGCACGCGCCAGCCCACGCCCTGGCACCAGGACCAGCCGTACTACAACGTCAGCGGCCGCCAGAACGTGAGCTTCTGGATTCCCGTGGACCCGGTGCCGCTGGCCAGCACGCTGCGTTTCGTGGCCGGTTCGCACGCCGGCACCTGGTACATGCCGCGCACCTTCCGCGACCAGCAGGCCCGCTGGTTCCCCGAAGGCACGCTGGCCGAACTGCCCGCCATCGACGCCGAACCCGAGCGCTTCCGCCAGCTGGCCTGGGCCCTGGAACCCGGCGACTGCGTGGCCTTCCACATGCTTGCGCTGCACGCCTCCAGCGGCGTCGGCCCGGGCCAGCGCCGGCGCGTGTTCTCCGCCCGCTACCTGGGCGAAGACGCGCGGCACGCGCCCCGGCCCTGGCGCACCTCGCCGCCATTTCCCGGCCTGGCCGAGCGCATGGCCGACGGTGCCGAGCTCGACGATCCCCTGTTTCCGCCCGTCTGGCCCTCCAACGACCACCCCCATTCCTGAAAGGGCCGCCCCATGGCCGGTACCAGTCTGCTCGCGCTGATCGACGACATCGCCACCATCCTGGACGATGTGGCCCTGATGACCAAGGTGGCCGCGCGCAAGAGCGCCGCGGTGGCGGACGATGTGGCCGCCATGACCCAGCTGGCGGCCAAGAAGACCGCCGGCGTGCTGGGCGACGACCTGGCACTCAACGCGCAGCAGGTCACTGGCGTGAAGGCCGATCGCGAACTGCCCGTGGTCTGGGCCGTGGCCAAGGGCTCGCTGATGAACAAGGCCATCCTGGTGCCCAGCGCGCTGGTCATCAGCGTGATCGCCCCCTGGGCCATCACGCCGCTGCTGATGCTCGGCGGCCTGTTCCTGTGCTTCGAGGGCGCCGAGAAGCTGTGGCACGCCTTCGGCCCGCACAAGGCCGAAGACGCGGCGCACCGCGAGGAACTGGTCGAGGCCGTGGCCAATGAAAACGTCGACCTCGTCGCGTTCGAGAAGCAGAAGATCAAGGGCGCGGTGCGCACCGATTTCATTCTTTCGGCCGAGATCATCGTCATCACGCTGGGCACGGTGGCCGCCGTCGGCATGGGCCAGCGCATCGCCGTGCTGGTGGGCATCTCGCTGATCATGACCGTCGGCGTCTACGGCCTGGTGGCCGGCATCGTCAAGCTCGACGACCTCGGCCTGCACCTCAACCGGCAGGCGGCCGCCTGGAAGCAGTCCCTGGGTCGCGGCATCCTCGCGGCGGCGCCCTGGCTGATGAAGACGCTGTCGATCGTCGGCACCGCTGCCATGTTCCTGGTCGGCGGCGGCATTCTGGTGCACGGCATCCCGGCGCTGGGCCACGGCATCGAGGCCTTCGCTGCCACGCTGGGCTGGATCGGTTCGCTGGCGTCCAGCCTGGCGGGTGCGCTCGCGGGGCTGGTTGCGGGTGGCGTGGTGCTGGCCCTGGTGAGCGTGGGCAAACGCCTGCGCGGCGCCGCCAAGCCCGCCTGAGGCTCACGCTCCGGCGGTGGGGCGCGTGCGGTAGAACTTCAGCGGACTGGCGGGCACGGCCTGCATCACGGCGGGCTTGATGCGCCCGACCACGTGCATCTCGCAGGGCTTGCAGTCGAAGCGCAGGGTGAGCTTCTCGTTGCCGTGCGTGATGCTCATGGGCTCGGCGCGGATCGTGCCCTGCACGCCGGTGACACCCTTGGCCTGCTTGGGGCACAGGCTGAGCGAGAAGCGCACGCAGTGCTTGGTGATCATCAGGCTCACTTCGCCTTCTTCCTCGTGGCTCTCGTAGGCCGAGGCGATCACCTTCACGCCGTGCTTCGCGTAGAAGTCGCGCGCCTTGTGGTTGTACACGTTGGCCAGGTAGGTGAGCGTGTCTTCCGGGTAGTTCACCGGCGGCTGCACCGGGGTGGCGCGGGGCAGGCGCTGCCAGGCCGACGCGCGCGCCGCTTCCAGGGCGGCGATGGCGTCGCGCCGCAGCGGGTTGAGCAGCGAGGCCGGCACGAACCAGGGCTGTGACAGCTGCAGCGACACGTCGATCGGCTCGAACACCGTCTCGCCCAGGCGCGCCAGGCCCTCGCGCAGCCGGGCCTCGGCCTGCGCCGGGTCCTTGGCCGGCTCCAGGGAGCCGGGCAGGGCGGCGGCGGCGCAGTGGCCGTCCTCGTCGGTCGCGGTCAGCGTCAGGCCCTCGGCCGTCTCGTCCAGCCGCAGCCAGACGCCGATGCGGCGGTCGGCGGACTTTTTCTCCAGCGTGCGCACCCAGTCCATGTCGCGGTTGCGGTTGACCACCGTGCCGCGCTTGAGGTGGCGCAGGCCTTCGATGGCGTCCTTGGGGAACACGCGCCAGCGGCCCGGCGTGCCCGCGGGCTCGGCGCGGTTGATCTGCAGGCCCACCAGTTCCTTGTGCAGATCGAGATAGCACAGGCCGTCGCCGTTGTGCACCACGGTGGCCGGGTCGTCGGTCTCCAGCTCGACGAAATGGGGCCCGACCTGGGTCACCCAGCCGATGGGTCGGCCGGGGTTCTTGGGCGTGTCGAAGGCGCCGATGTCCTCCTGGCGGCCCTGCACGAAGTAGTCGGTGAACTCGCGGTTGAAGTTTTGATCGGGGTCGGGCGTGAAGCCGAAGGTGCAGCGGCCGCTGGACGCGCGGCCCAGCTCGGGGCGCTCTTCCAGGATCTGGTCGAACAGCACGCGGTAGTGCGCCGTGATGTTCTTGACGTAGCCCATGTCCTTGTAGCGGCCCTCGATCTTGAAGCTGCGCGCGCCCGCCTCGATGAGTTCGCGCAGGTTGTCGCTCTGGTTGTTGTCCTTCATCGAGAGCACGTGCTTGTCGTGCGCGACGATGCGGCCCTGGCTGTCCTTCACCTCATAGGGCAGGCGGCAGGCCTGCGAGCAGTCGCCCCGGTTGGCGCTGCGGCCGGTGTGGGCGTGGCTCACGTAGCACTGGCCGCTGTAGGCCACGCAAAGCGCGCCGTGGATGAAGAACTCGATCAGGCAGCGCTCGGCGTCGAGCGCATCGCGGATGGCGGCGATCTGCGGCAGCGTCAGCTCGCGCGCCAGCACCAGCTTGGACAAACCGGCGTCCTGCAGGAAGCGCGCCTTCTCGGGCGTGCGGATGTCGGTCTGCGTGCTCGCGTGCAGCTGGATCGGGGGCAGGTCGATCTCCAGCAGGCCCATGTCCTGGATGATGAGGGCGTCCGCGCCCGCGTCGTACAGCTGCCAGGCCAGCTTGCGCGCGCCTTCGAGTTCGTCGTCGCGCAGGATGGTGTTCATCGTCACGTAGACGCGGCTGCCGAAGCGGTGCGCATGCCGGGTCAGGCGCGCGATGTCCTGCACGCGGTTGTCGGCGCTGGTGCGCGCGCCGAACGACGGCCCGCCGATGTAGATCGCGTCGGCGCCGTGGTTCACCGCCTCGATGCCGATGTCGGCGTCGCGGGCGGGGGAGAGCAGTTCAATCTGGTGAGGCAGCATGGCGGTCGTGGAGCGGGCAGAATCGGGCCAGGAAAAACAGCCCGATATTGTCCCGGAGAACGCCCATGTCCCCAAGCCCCGACACCTCAAAAACCGCTTTCGTGCTGGTCCACGGGGCCTGGCACGGCGCCTGGTGCTGGCGCCGCGTGCTGCCGCTGCTGCGGGGTGCGGGCGTGGAGGCGCATGCCGTCACCCTCACCGGCGTGGGCGAACGCGCCCACCTGCTGAGCCCGGCGGTGGACCTGCACACCCACATCCAGGACGTGGTCGGCCTGATCGAGGCCGAAGAGCTGCAGCGCATCGTGCTGGTGGGGCACAGCTACGCAGGCGTGGTGGTCACCGGCGTGGCCGACCGCCTGCAGCGCGAGCGCCCCGGCACCCTGGCCCATCTGGTGTACCTCGACGCGGCCGTGCCTTACCCCGGCGACAGCTGGAGCAGCCACCACTCGGCCGAAACCAAGCAGGCCCGCACCGATGCCGCGAAACCCAGCGGTGGCCTGAGCTTTCCGCCGCCCGACGCCAGCCTGTTCGGGCTGGAAGGCGCCGACCGCGACTGGGTGAACCGCCGCCAGACGCCGCAGCCTTTCCGCCTGTACCAGCAGCCGCTGGACTTCGACGGCGAGCGCGTCGCCGCCGTGCCCCGCAGCTTCATCGACTGCACCTCGCCCGCCCTGGCGACCATCGCGCCCGCCCGTGAACGCGTGCGGCGCGAACCCGGCTGGCAGGTGCTGGAACTGGCCACCGGGCACGACCCGATGGTGAGCGAGCCCCAGGCCCTGGCCGGGATGCTGCTGGGCATCCACCGCGCGTCCGCCTGAGGGTCTCGCCATGGCACAGCGCCTCGACCGCATCGACCTGCTGCGCGCGGCGGCCATGCTGTGGATGACCGCGTTCCATTTCTGCTTCGACCTGGACTTCTTCGGTTTCATCAACCAGGACTTCTACCGCGACCCGGTCTGGACCGGGCAGCGCACCGCCATCGTCAGCCTGTTCCTGTTCACCGCCGGTCTGTCCCAGGCCGTCGCCCTGCACCAGGGACAGAGCTGGGCGCGCTTCTGGAAACGCTGGTTGCAGGTGGCCGGCGCGGCGCTGCTCGTGACGGCCGGCTCGGTGGCGATGTTCCCCAACAGCTTCATCTACTTCGGCGTGCTGCACGGCATCGCGGCCATGCTGGTCATCGTGCGGCTCACGGCGGGGTGGGGCGCCTGGCTGTGGTGGCTGGGGGCGCTGGTGATCGGCCTCAAATTCGCCGCGCCGCACGCCATCGCCGCCTGGCCGGTGCTGGACGTGTTCAACGGCCCGGCGCTCAACTGGCTGGGCCTGATCAGTCGCAAGCCGATCACCGAAGACTACGTGCCGCTGGCGCCCTGGCTGGGCGTGATGTGGTGGGGCATGGCGGCCGGCCAATGGGCGCTTGTGCACCGGCCGCACTGGCTGGGCACGGCCGATGCGGCGGCCACCGGGCTGCGGCGAGGCCTGGTCAAGATGGGGCAGTGGAGCCTGTCCTACTACCTGCTGCACCAGCCGGTGTTGCTGGGTCTGGTGGGGCTCGCCGCGCAAATGCGGTAAAAAAAAGCGCAGACTGGCCGCGCTTTTTTGTGCAAGAGGCGAAACGCCTTACTGGATCTTGGCCTTTTCGCGCAGGGTCTTCTGGAACTCGGCCAGCTTCTGCTGCTGCATCTGCTGCTCGATCTGCGGCTTGATGTCTTCCAGCTTGGGCAGCTCGGCGGTGCGCACGTCGTCCACGCGGATGATGTGCCAGCCGAATTGCGTCTTCACCGGCTCCGGCGTCAGCTGGCCCTTTTCGAGCTTGATCATGGCTTCGGAGAATTCCGGCACGTAGCTGGCGGCGGCCGCCCAGTCCAGGTCGCCACCGTTGGCGCCGGAGCCCGGGTCCTTCGACTGCTTCTTGGCGATCTCTTCAAACTTGCCGCCCTTCTTGAGGCTGGCGATGATGGCCTTGGCTTCGTCTTCCTTTTCCACCAGGATGTGGCGGGCGCGGTATTCCTTGCCGCCGTTGGCCGCCACGAACTTGTCGTACTCGGCCTTCACGTCCGCGTCGGTCACCGGGTTCTTCTTCTGGAAGTCGGTGAAGAGGGCGCGGATCATGATGGTCTGGCGCGCCAGTTCCATCTGGTTCTTGTATTCCTCGGTGGCGGCGATGCCGCGCTTCTGCGCTTCCTGCATGAAGACTTCGCGCAGCACCACTTCTTCCTTGAGCTGGGCGCGCACGTTGTCGTCCACCGGGCGGCCGGAGGCGGCGATCTGCTGCTCCAGCACCGTCAGGCGCGCCGTGGGAACGGGCTTGCCGTTGACGATGGCCACGTTCTGGGCCAGGGCCCAGGGCGCTGCCGTGATGAGGGCAGCCGCGGTGAGGGCCGTCAGGGAAAATTTCATGGTGTTCCTCAGGATAAAAGGGGGTTGGAGCCGCCGCCAGGGACGGGGTTTCAGCAAACAGGTATCAGAACGTAGCGGCTGAATGAGGTGTCGTGGGCCGTCAGGCCTTGATTTCGATGGCCAGGGCATGCAGCCCGGCCTCGGTGAATTTTTGCAGCGCATCATACACAAGGCGGTGCTGCGCCACCCGCGTGCGGCCGGCGAACGCGGGCCCGCCGATGCGCACCCGGAAATGCGTGCCATAGCCCAGGCCGTTGGCGCCCGCGTGGCCGGCGTGGGCCGCGCTTTCGTCCAGCACCTCCAGCACGGTGGGTGCGAGGGCCTCGCGCAGGCGCGCCTCGATCGCGGCGGCGGTGGGCGCCACGGCGCCGCTCATGGCTTCTTCTCCACAGCGTCGTCGTCCTTCAGGTAGCGAGCGATGTACAGGCCCTGGCCGACGATGAAGACCACCGGGAACACGTAGCCCCAGAGCTTGAAGTTCACCCAGTCTTCGGTCGAGTAGTAGGCCGCCACGTAGGCGTTGATGCCGGCCATGAACAGGAAGTACCCGACCCAGGCCACGGTGAGCCGGGCCCACACGTCGGTCGGCAGGTTGAGCTGGCTGCCCAGCAGGATCTGCAGGAAGTTCTTCTTCCAGATCCACAGCGCCGCGGCCAGCACGATGGCCATGCTCGCGTAGAGCACCGTCGGCTTCCATTTGATGAAGCGCTCGTCCTGCAGGAACAGCGTGAGCGCACCGAACACCAGCACCAGCACCAGCGTGACCTTGTGCAGGGTCTGCAGCTTGCGGTCGAGCGCGTAGATCAGGGCGGTCTGGATCAGCGTGGCGACCATCAGCACGCCAGTGGCGGTGTAGATGTCGGCCATCTTGTAGGCCACCACGAAAAGCCCGATAGGGAAAAAATCGATGAGAAAACGCATGGGGCGATTATCGGGCTTGGATATGACGCATCCTTAAGCGGGGCTTTGGACCTGGCGGCGGGCGGAACTTGCGGCCCCGCAAAGGCTCTCTATCGCATCCCCGGTCCCGATTCACCCTTTCTCCAGGAGCCCACCGCGCATGACCCCACAGGAACAGCAGTCCATCCTCTCCATCGCCTTGCTGGCCGCGTTCGCCGACGGCAACAAGGCCGACGCCGAGCGCGAAGCGATCCGGCGCATGGCCGAATCGCTGCCGCACGAATCGGGCGGCACCGTGCTGGTGCGCCTGTACCAGGACGTGTTGCTCAAGCGCGTGTCGCTGGCCGAGGCCGTGGCCGGCCTGCAGGACGCCGGGCAACGGCAGCTCGCCTACGAAATGGCGGTCTGCGTGTGCGACGCCGACGGACGGCAAAGCCCGGCCGAGGCCGCCTTCCTGGCCGACCTCAAGGCCCGTCTGAAGCTGGACGCGGGCGAGGCCGCTGCCTTCGAGCGCGAGGCCGATGCCGTTGTGGACGCGGCGGAGAAGGCCGTGCCGGTGGCCGCGCCCGTGGCGCCTCCGGTGGTCGCCGCCAGCGTGGCGCCGGGCGTGGATCTGGACAAATCCATCCTCAACTACGCTCTGCTCAACGGCGCGCTGGAGCTGCTGCCGCAATCCTGGGCCTCGATGGCCATCATTCCGCTGCAGGTGAAGATGGTCTACGCCATCGGCAAGGCGCACGGCGTGGAGCTGGATCAAGGCCACATCCGCGAGTTCATCGCGGCGGTGGGCGTGGGCCTGACCTCGCAGTACCTGGAGCAGTTCGGTCGCAAGCTGCTCGGCGGCCTGCTGGGCAAGGCGGCCGGGCGCACGGTGGGCCGCCTGGGCGGCGCGGCCACCGGCATGGCGTTTTCGTTCGCCACCACCTACGCGCTGGGCCAGGTGGCCAGGCGCTACTACGCGGGCGGCCGTGTGATGAGCACCGAACTGCTCAAGCAGAGCTTCCAGGACCTGCTGGGCCCGGCCAAGCAGATGCAGGCGCAGTACCTGCCGCAGATCCAGCAGAAGGCGGCGACCCTGGATGCCGGCCAGGTGATGCAGATGGTGCGCGGCGGCGTCTGACGCTCAGGCCGCCTGTGTGTCGGCCTGCGTGGCCATGGCCTCGGCGGCGATGCTCAGCGAGCGCAGCCGCAACGCGGGGTCGAACAGGTCGCTCACGATCATGAACTCGTCGGCCTGCGTCACCTGGGCCAGCGACTGCAGGCCCGCGCGCACCGTCTCCGGCCCGCCGATCACGGCCGCGGCGAGGAAGTCGGCGATCGCCGCCTGCTCCTGCGCGTGCAGGCCCTGCATGAAGCCCTTCACCGGCGGCGGCAGCTGGCCGCGCTTGCCGGTGAGGATGCCCAGCACGCGCTGGTAGGTGCTGCTCGCGAGGTACTCGGCCTCTTCGTCGGTGGGCGCGGCCACCAGCGGCACGCCCACGACGGCGTAGGGCTCGGCCAGCGTGGCCGAAGGCTGGAAGTGCGTGCGGTAGACGTTCAGCGCCTGCAGCAGCAGGCGCGGCGCGAAGTGCGAGGCGAAAGCGTAGGGCAGGCCGCGCTCGGCCGCCAGTTGCGCGGAGAACAGGCTCGAGCCCAGCAGCCAGATCGGCACGTTGGTGCCCGCGCCGGGGTTGGCGATCAGGCGCTGGCCGGGCGAGGCCGGGCCCAGCAGGTGCTGCAGCTCGGCGACGTCGCGCGGGAAGTCCGCCTCGGTCTCCACGCGGTCGCGCCGCAGCGCGCGCATGGTGTGCGGGTCGGTACCGGGGGCGCGGCCCAGGCCCAGGTCGATGCGGCCGGGATAGAGCTCGGCCAGGGTGCCGAAGGCTTCGGCCACCACCAGCGGCGCGTGGTTGGGCAGCATGACGCCGCCCGAGCCGATGCGCATGCGCTTCGTGCCACCCGCGATGTGGCCGATCAGCACGGCCGTGGCCGAGCTGGCGATGCCGCTCATGTTGTGGTGTTCGGCCAGCCAGTAGCGCGTGAAACCGAGCGACTCGGCGTGCTGGGCGGTGCGCAGGGCCACCGCCAGCGCGTCGGCCACGGTGCCGCCTTCGCGCACGGCCACCAGGTCGAGCATGGACAGGCGGATGTCGGAGAGGTTTTTCATGCCGGGAGGAAGCCTTCGATCGAGAGATACCGTTCACCGGTGTCGTAGTTGAAGCCCAGCACCACGGCCTTGGCCGGCAGCTCGGGCAGCTTCTGCGCGATGGCCGCCAGCGTGGCACCCGAGGAGATGCCGACCAGGATGCCTTCTTCGCGTGCGCTGCGCCGCGCCATCTCGCGCGCCGGCTCCGCATCGACCTGGATCACGCCGTCGAGCAGGCTGGTGTCGAGGTTGTTGGGGATGAAGCCCGCGCCGATGCCCTGGATGGGGTGGGGCGAGGGGTTGCCGCCGGAGATGACGGGCGAGGCCGCCGGCTCCACCGCGAACACCTTGAGCTGGGGCCAGCGCGCCTTGAGCACGCGCGCCACGCCCGTGATGTGGCCACCCGTGCCCACGCCGGTGATGAGCACGTCGATGCCGTCGGGGAAGTCGGCCGCGATTTCCTCGGCCGTGGTGCGCACGTGCACGTCCACGTTGGCCGGGTTGTTGAACTGCTGCGGCATCCACGCGCCCGGCGTGGCGGCGACGATTTCCTCGGCGCGCGCGATCGAGCCCTTCATGCCCTTCTCGCGCGGGGTCAGGTCGAAGGTGGCGCCGTAGGCCAGCATCAGGCGGCGGCGCTCGACCGACATGCTGTCGGGCATCACCAGGATCAGCTTGTAGCCCTTGACGGCGGCCACCATGGCCAGGCCGATGCCGGTGTTGCCCGAGGTGGGCTCGACGATGGTGCCGCCGGGCTGGAGCGCGCCCGAGCGCTCGGCGTCTTCCACCATGGACAGGGCGATGCGGTCCTTGATGGAGCCGCCCGGGTTGCTGCGCTCGGACTTGATCCACACCTGCTGGCTCGCGTCGCCGAACAGGCGCTGCACGCGGATGTGCGGCGTGCCGCCGATGGTCTGGAGGATGTTCTGGGCTTTCATGGCGTGGGGTCCTTCTTGGGTTGGTGTTCCAGCGAGGCGGAGTTCATGCAGTAGCGCAGGCCGGTGGGGGCGGGGCCGTCCTCGAACACGTGACCCAGGTGCGCGCCGCACTGGCTGCACACGGTTTCCACGCGCACCATGCCGTGGCTGCGGTCGGTGATCTCGGTGATGGCGCCCGGCACGGCCAGCGAGAAGCTGGGCCAGCCGCAGCCGGCGTCGAACTTGGTGTCGGCGTCGAACAGCTGGTTGCCGCAGCAGATGCAGTGGTAGCTGCCGTCGGCCCAGACCTGCTCGAACTTGCCGGTGAACGGGCGCTCGGTGTGGGCATGGCGGGTCACGTCGAAGGCGCGCGGCTCGGCGCCTTTGGCGGCCAGCACTTCGCGCCATTCGGCTTCGGTTTTCTGGACGGGAAAGTTCATCGGGAGGTCTCCTAGGACGAGCAGCTGATTTCGATCTGGCTGGCCCAATCGGGCGGGAAAGCGGCCAGGTCTTCCTGGCCGGCAAGGGCTTCAAATGGGTGCTCGAGCGCGTATTGCAACCGGGCGAGCTCGCTGAAGTCGCCCTGCTTGGCGCGCTGGATGGCGATTTCGCCCAGGTGGTTGCGCAGCACCACCTGCGGGTTGGTGCGCAGCATGCGGGCCTGCGTGGCAGCGGCATCGAAGCCGGTCTCGGCCCGCAGGCGCTCCTGCCAGCGAACGGCCCAGGCATCGAAGGCCTCGCGCTGCAGGAACAGGTCGCGCACCGGGTCGAGCGCGCCGGCCACGGCGTGGCTCAGGCGGCGCCAGAAGATGGTGAAGTCCACCGCGTCGGCGGCCATGAGCTTCATCAGCGACTCGGTGAGCTCGGCGTCGCCGTCTTCCGTGCGGCTCAGGCCCAGCTTGGCGTTCATGCGGCGCTGCAGCGCGGCCGGCATCAGCGCCTTGTAGGGCTCCAGCGCGTCCAGCGCCTGCTGCTGGTCGTCCATGAGCGGCAGCAGCGCCTGGCCCAGCGCGAACAGGTTCCAGTAGGCGATGTTGGGCTGGCGGTTGTAGGCGTAGCGCCCGCCGGTGTCCGAGTGGTTGCAGACGTGGCCGGGGTTGAAGGCGTCGAGAAACTGGAACGGCCCGTAGTCAATGGTCAGGCCCAGGATGCTCATGTTGTCGGTGTTCATCACCCCGTGGCAGAAGCCCACCGCCTGCCACTGCGCCACCATCTCGGCGGTGCGCGCGCTCACGGCCTCCAGCAGGGCCGCGTAGGGGTTGCCCGCCGCTTCGCGGCAGGCGGGGTAGAAGCGGTCGATCACGAAGTCGGCCAGCTGGCGGAGTTCGCCGTGCAGGCCGTGGTGCGAGAAATGCTCGAAGTGGCCGAAGCGGATGAAGCTGGGCGCCACGCGCGTGACCACGGCGGCGGTCTCGATCTCCTCGCGGCGCACCGGCGCGGGCGAGCCGGTCACACACAGCGCGCGGCTGGTGGGAATGCCCAGGGCGTGCATGGCCTCGCTGCAAAGGAATTCGCGGATCGAGCTGCGCAGCACCGCGCGCCCGTCGCCCATGCGCGAATACGGCGTGAGGCCGGCGCCCTTGAGCTGCACCTCCTGCGGGCCGGAGGGCGTGTCCACCTCGCCGAGCAGGATGGCGCGGCCGTCGCCCAGCTGGCCGGCCCAGTGGCCGAACTGGTGGCCGCTGTACACGCTGGCCAGCGGCTGCGTGCCGGCGATGGGCAGGTTGCCGGTGAAGGCGTCCAGCGCGGCGGGCGAGGCCAGCCAGGCCCGGTCCAGGCCCAGCAGATCGGCCACGGCCGGGCTGGTGCCCACCCAGTGGGGCGAGGGCAGCGGGGTGGGGGCTCTGAAGGTGTAGAAGGCCTCGCCCAGGCTGGCGAAGCGGTTGTGCCAGGCCAGGCCCAGGTCCAGCTGGGCGGCCATGTCGACGGGTCGGTTCATGTCCGCCATTGTCCCCATCGGGGCCGACATGGCGGGGCGCAGGGTCAATTCTGCCGTCCTCTTTTTTTAGGCCTATAGAGGTGTAAGCCTTCATTGGTTTGTTCCTGCAGCTATCACGCTGGTGCACCAAATCTTGCGTTCTGTTCTGAAAATGCCTCGCCTGCACCGCACTGCTTGGACACTTCGGCCAGCCAAGCACCTCACCCGGAAGTTGAGAAATGTCTTCAACCCCGGTTGATCCAGTTCTTGGATTCCCCGTTTCTATTGAACCTCAAAGGATTTCATGAGCAAACATTTCATGCGGACTCTCCAAGCGTCGGTGGACGCTCAATGGGAGGAGATCAAGCAAGGTGCGCCCTGGCGTCGATTGATGGAGCAGCCTGTCCCTGGCGAGCTGTATCGCGATCTGATGCTGCAGGTGTGGCACTACTCGCGGCACAACTCCATGAACCAAGCTGTGGCGGCCTTCGTGCCCGCTCCGGAAGGGCTATTGAAGTACGTCTACCGCCATGCTGCCGAGGAGCTCGGCCATGAGCGCATGGTTGTGCATGACTTGAAGAGCGCCGGCCTGTTTGACGAAGCCGATCTTGAACGTGCGCCATTGCCGGCCACGGAAGCGCTGATCGGCTACCTCTACGCGGTCGCCTTGCGCTATGGCGCGGTGGCTCGGTTGGGCTACAGCTTCTGGGCGGAAGACGCCCATCGCCATCTCGGTGAGCTGATTGCAAAGATCAGTACCGACATAGGCCTTACCCGCAAGGACATGACCTTTTTCGGAGCGCATGCGGAAGCGGATCTGGTCCATTTGCAGCAGGTGGAGGACGCTGTGGAGAGTTTTGCAGGGCGTGAGCAGGAGCAAGAGTTGGTCAGGCGCGTGGCTGTGACGAGCCTATTTCTCACCGGGCAGTTGTTGGAGCAAGTGGTTCGCCTGCATCGAAAGAAAGGGGTTTCGACATGCATGTATTGAATAGCCAGGATGTCGTCTTGCGTCACTTGAAAACGGCTTCGGAAATCGAGTCGATTCTTCACCTCAGGGATGAGATCGATCTGAGTGCGCACATGACTTCGGGAGCGCAGTTTTCTGCGCTAGAAAAAAAAGAGACGAGTTGGGCTTTGTAGGCCAGTTTGACTTGCGTGGCCATATCGTCGGCACCATTCGAATGGTTCCTCTGGGGCACGACTTGACGTTAACTGAGTTGCTGCTAAAGCAGCCTGGCGTTCAAGCACCCGAACGCACAGGAACTCAGTGGGAAGTAGGGCGCCTTGTTCTGGCTCCGGACTTTCGCGCCGATGTCGACACCTTGCGGCGCTGCCTTTACCTCTCGCTTAGCTATGCCTCGTCTATCACCACCGTGGGCGATCTGTTTGCGTCTTGCACACATGTGCTTGGACGTCTGTATCGCCGTTTCGCATTTTCGACCTTCGCTACGGATGTGTACCACCCATCGGTAGACAAGAGTTACACACTAATCCATGGCCGTGCACCACAAGTGTTGCGTGCTTTGGCAGGAGTTCAACAATGATGAAGTTTTTGCGTGGCCTGCTCGATCAACATCGTCAATACCACGAAGGCGACCCTCAAATGCTGTTGTATGCGGGGCTGTTGGGCACAGTCGCATACCCACTTTTTTATTTGCTTCGCTTCGCAAAGAACGAACCCGTTTACGACGATCTAGCTCTCAGATCATTGGCCTTTGCAGCAAGTTTGCTTTTGCTGCTGCGCTACCGGTGGCCTCGCTCGCTGGTACCTTATTTCTTTCCTTACTCTTGGGTGACTGTCACGCTCACCTTGCCATTCTTCTTTGTCTTCACATCATTGAAGAATGGCGGTGGTCCAGCCGCTGTCGGCAATACGCTGATGGCGGTCTTTTTTGTCATGCTGATCACCGATAGACGCAACATGATCCTCATGCTCTTGATCGGCTTTTCTGCAGCGTTCGGGGTGTACTGGGTGACGGATCCCAATCCCACGCTCCCGTATGACTACGTGGCAAGAGTTCCCATCCTTTTGCTGACTTTGGTTGGAGGGAGCCTGTTCAAGTTGTGCGTCGAAAGGTCTACCGCTGAACGTGTTCGCCAGGCATACGCCTCGCTTGCCGGCTCCATCGCCCACGAAATGCGCAACCCCCTCGGGCAATTGAAATACACCCTGGAGAACATCGAGAAGGTGCTGCCGCCTCCCACCACGAAGGCTCAGGACCAAGTGCTCACGCAGGAGGACCAAGATGCGCTCTACCGTCACATCGCTCAAGGCGAATTGTCAGTGCAGCGCGGATTGCAGGTCGTTTCCATGACATTGGACGAGGTGCATCAAAAGCCTCTGCGGTCCGACAGCTTCATGCTGCTGTCCGCTGGTGATTCCTGCAGAAAGGCCGTGGAGGAGTTTGGCTACGAAGATGCTTCACATCGTGAGCGTGTCAGCCTTCATGTGGAACGGGACTTTGTTTTCCATGGCGACGAAACCGCCTTCCTGTTTGTGCTGTTCAATCTGATCAAGAACGCGCTGGCGTATCCACAGTTGCAACTGTGTATCACGGTCGACGATCAGCAGGTGAGGGTGAGCGACAACGGGCCTGGCATCCCACCCGCCGTGCTGGAGCGCCTCTTTCAGCCTTTTCACACCAGCGGGAAGAAGGGTGGCACCGGCCTCGGCCTTTCCTACTGCCAGCGTGTCATGCAGGCATTTGGAGGTCGAATCAGTTGCTTGTCCGTGCTTGGCGAGTCCACATGCTTCACTCTGGAATTTCCGCCAGTGACAGCAGCCGAAAGCGAAGCCCTGCGCAATGCGACGCTGCTTGAGGCACGCGGGCTACTGGAGAGCCGGCGTGTGTTGGTGGTCGATGATCAGACCATGCTGCGCACCGTGACACGTCAGAGGCTTGTGTCCACAGGTGCGACGGTCGACGAATGTGCCGATGGCGAGCAAGCTTTGTCTATGCTGGCGCGCACACATTACGACCTGATGGTGCTCGACTTGAACATGCCTGGCTTGGATGGGTATGAGGTCGTGAAGCTCATCCGTGCCGGGCATCCAGGCATTGATCGGAGCTTGCGGATCGTGGCCCACTCCAGCGAACCTGCGTCAGTAGCCCGGGTCAAAACGCGCAAGGCTGGCATGGACGGCTTCGTGCCCAAACCGTGTGAGCAATCCGTTTTGTTGCATGCGCTGTGTCGTGCGTTGCAGACCGCATCAGCCACCGATATGGATGGAGCATTGCAGATAGCGGGTCGTTCGGTATTGCTGGCAGACGACATCGCATTCAACCGCAAGGCAGTTGCCACTTACCTGCGGCATGCCGGGGTCGTGGTGACTGAAGCGGGTTCTGGTCAGGAGGCCTTGGCTTTGCTTGAATCCATGGCCCATTGCGATGCGATCCTGCTCGATATCGAGATGCCGGGCATGAATGGCCTGGAGGTCGCGAGCGCGATCCGGGCCAGCGGCATGGCTTGTCGCAACGCACCCATCGTGGCGCTGACGGCGCATTCGGGGGCCGACATGGTTGCGATGGCTCGGAAGGCGGGAATGAGCGATTTGCTGGTTAAACCGGTTGACATGACGAGCCTGTACAGCAAGCTGCGGGAGTGGCTGGCGCCGCCTGCAGCCGATTCTGTGCCCGTGCTGTCTCCAGCTCACGCGAGCACTGCCACGGTCCCCGGCTTGCTGGACATCAACCGGCTTCAAAACTACCACCGCCTTGGCGTGCTGGACGAACTGCTGGCGGATCTTCTTCCTGTCATCAAACAAAATGTCGGCGACGTTGAGGTAGCCGCAAGTGCGAACGACCTCGCGGGCTGTCGATTCGCATTGCATTCGCTGATCGGGATGAGCGGTGAAGCCGGGGCTTGGGCGCTGTGCCAGCTGGCAAGGCGCATTTACGAGCCCTTGTCGGAGAGCCAATGGCCCTCGCAGGCTGATTGGATCGAGTCGTTGCGAGCGCTGGCCAGGGAAAGCTACCGGGCGTTGCACGAATACTCTATTGCCGCCCGAATGTCATAGGCGCGGGCAGGAGCCCGTCAATCGGGCTC
Organism: Hydrogenophaga sp. GW456-12-10-14-TSB4; assembly: GCF_059424305.1. Taxonomy (NCBI): domain Bacteria; kingdom Pseudomonadati; phylum Pseudomonadota; class Betaproteobacteria; order Burkholderiales; family Comamonadaceae; genus Hydrogenophaga; species Hydrogenophaga sp. GW456-12-10-14-TSB4. The sequence goes on from NZ_JBWKZH010000009.1 coordinate 49,059, forward strand.
GGCCAGCGGCTCGGCCTCGGCCAGCCGTGCACGGTACTGCCCCGGCGACACGCCGAACCAGCGCTTGTTGGCGCGGAAGAAGTTGCTTTGGTCGGCAAAGCCCAGCAGGTCGGCCACCTGGGTCAGGGTGTAGCGGTCCTCGGCCAGGTACTTCTGCGCCAGGTCGCGCCGGGCGTCGTCGAGCAATTGCTGGAAGTTGGTGTCTTCCTCGCGCAGGCGGCGCTGCAGCGTGCGGTCGGCCATGGCCAGGCTGCTGGCGATGTCTTCGCGGCGCGGTTCGCCCAGGTGCAGGCGGTGGATGATTTCTTCGGTCACGCGCTGGCCGGTGCTGGCGTGGCCCAGCCGCACCAGGCGCGATTCGATCACGCGCTGGTGCATGTCGAACAGCACCGGGTCGCTGGAGAGCAGCGGCATCTCCAGGTCCCGGTTGGTCAGCAGCAGCCGGTTGCGCGGCTGGCCGAAGCGCACCGGGCAGCCGAACGCCGCCACATAGGGCCGCGCATCCGCCGGCTCGGGGTCGACGAACTCCACGGCCTGGGGCTGCACGTCGCGCCGGGTGATCCAGCGGCACAGCGTGGCCACCGTCAGCAGGCTGTATTCCAGCCGCTGGCGCGGCAGCGGCCGGGTGTTGCCGATGAGGCCCAGCACCATCCAGTGGTTGCTGCCGTCGGGTTCGAGGTCGAGCGTGATCGCGTCCGAGATCACGGCGTAGTAGCGAGAAAGGTTGATCAGCCCGGCCTTGAGGGTGGGGCTGGCCAGCATCACGTAGCCCACCATGTCGAAGTTGACGTGGCGCGCCGGCAGGTCGCGGTCCATGCCCAGGGCCGGGTTGCCCGACCAGGCGACGGCGAGTTCCCACAGGCGGGTGATGTCATCGACCTCGACCCGCCCGTCCGGGTCCTGCAGCAGGGCGTCGTCGATGCGCGCGCCGGCCAGCAGGCGCGGCGCGTCCAGGCCCCGGGAGGCAAACATGTCGGCGAGGCATTTGACCCAGAGGGCGGAACTGCTTCTTCGGCTGGGGTGGTGGCGTCGTGAAGTCACTCGATTGGTCGTGTTGCGATAGCGGTGTATCGGGCACCCGTTCCTAGAATTTTGATGGTCAGAGGGCGTCAGCGGGAAGCTGGAATTCAAAAGGATTTCAGGCCCCGGCGCAAGCGGGTTATCGCTTCCAAGAACGACAGGAGACAAGACATGAGCAGCAACACACGGTGGTGGGTGGCGGGCGCAGCCTGCCTGACTTTGGCCGCCTGCGGCGGCGGCGGTTCCGCCGAGACGCCGCCAGGGCCCGAGGTCCGGCAGATCGCGCAGGGCACGATCAAGGGCCGCAACGACGCGGCGGCCAATGGCACCTATGCCTGGAAGGGCATTCCGTTCGCCCAGCCGCCAGTCGGCGCGCGGCGCTGGAAGGCGCCCGCCGCGGTGGCGGCCTGGAGCGGCACGCGCGACACCACGCAGTTCGGCGCGGCCTGTCTGCAGAACGGCCGCCTGTACGGCCCGGGCGCCAACAACCGTTTCGACGCCACCATCGGCGCGACGCTGAACACCCCGGTGGGCAGCGAGGACTGCCTGTTCCTCAATGTCTGGCGGCCCGCCAGCACCACCACGGGGCTGCCCGTGATCGTGTTCGTGCACGGCGGCAGCAACATCACCGGCTACACCGCCGACCCGATCTACGACGGCGCGGCCCTGGCGCGCAGCGCCAACGCGGTGGTGGTCACGCTCAACTACCGCCTGGGCGTGCTGGGTTTCATGAACCTGCCGCAGCTCAAGACCGGGCTGGACAGCGCGGAAGACTCGGGCAACTTCGCCCTGCTCGACATCGTGCAGGGCCTCAAGTTCGTGAAGCAGAACGCGGCGGTTTTCGGCGGCAACGCGGCCAATGTGACGCTGATGGGCCAGTCGGCCGGCGCGACCAACGTCTGGTCGCTGGTGGCCTCGCCCCTGGGCGCGGGCCTGTTCCACAAGGCCGTGCCGATCTCGGGGGGCATTTCGCTGGCGACCAACCTGCCGCCGGGCACCATTCCCTCGCTCAACCCGGCGTCCACCTCGCTGGCACAAGGCAATGCGCTGCTGGCGCGGCTGGTGATCGCCGACGGCCTCGCGGTCGACCTGCCGACCGCGCAGGCCTACATCGCCACGCAATCGGCGCCGCAGGTGGCGGACTACCTGCGCGGCAAGGCGGGCGCCACGGTGCTCACCACTTTGCTGGCCAACAACCTCACGGGCTCGGGCCCGATCCCCGACGGCACGGTGTTGCCGCTGGACCCGATCGCGGCGTTCGCGGCCGGTACCTACAACAAGGTACCGGTGCTGGCCGGCACCACGGCGGAAGAGGGCAAGCTGTTCCCCAGCTTCCTGACCCTGCTGGGCGGGCCGGCCGGCTTCATCGTCACCGACGCCCAGCTCTTCAACCTGCTGTTCAGCTTCGACCCGAACGCGCCGACGCTGCTGACCGAGGGCGACATCCTGAACGCCGCCTACGTGCCGTCCAACACCGCCGTGACCGGCTGGACCGCCCGCGCCGCGCAGCTCACCGCTGCTTCTTTCGGCGCCGGCCGCGACAACGTGCTCAACACCTTGCGCACGCAGCAGGCCGACATCTGGCACTACCAGTTCGACTGGGCGCAGCAACCCGCACCCTGGAACACGGTGTACGGCGCGGCGCACGCCTTCGACCTGCCGTTCGTGTTCGGCAACTTCGGCCCCTCGCTGTTCGCCAACGCCATCGGCGGCAACGCCAACCGGGCAGGGCGCCTGGCGCTGTCGGGTCACATGATGGCCAGCGTGGGCCAGTTCGCCCGCAGCGGCAACCCCAACCACGCCGCGCTGGGCGCCACCTGGCCGGCGTGGCCCGGTCAGGTGCGTTTCAACGCCTCACTCACCGCCGCGCAGATCACCGCGGTGCCTTGAGGCAGATCAAGCCACCGCCATTCAACCCATTCGACGCAACACCATGTGGATGAAGGACGAGGTATCGTGTCCCGCAACGGACACCGAGGGCGTTCCCCCTGGATATCCCAGGGGCAACCGTGCGGGGCAACCCGCTACGATGAACGCCGATACCAACCCCCTCATCGACAGGAGACTCCCCATGCTGGGCCAGATGCAGAGCCAACCCCTTTTGATTTCTTCGCTGATCGTGCATGCCGAGCGGCATCACGCGAGTGGCGAAATCGTGTCCCGCCGTGTGGAAGGCGACATCCACCGCAGCACCTGGGGCCAGATCGCGAGCCGCTCGCGCCAGGTGGCCAATGCGCTGGACGGCCTGGGCCTTCCCCAGGGCGACCGTGTGGCCACGCTGGCCTGGAACGGTTACCGCCATCTGGAACTGTATTTCGGCGTGAGCGGCACCGGCCGCGTGCTGCACACCCTCAACCCGCGCCTGCACCCCGAGCAACTGGTCTGGATCGTCAACCACGCGGAGGACAAGGCGGTCTGTTTCGACATGACCTTCCTGCCGCTGGTCAAGGCCGTGGCGGCCAAGTGCCCGACGGTGAAACACTGGATCGCCCTGTGCGACGCCGACAAGCTGCCGGCCGACAGCGGCATTCCCGGCCTGCAGAGCTACGAGGCCTGGATGGGCCAGCAGCCCACGACCTACGCCTGGCCGACCTTCGACGAGAACTCGGCCTCGAGCATGTGCTACACGAGCGGCACCACGGGCAACCCCAAGGCCGCGCTGTACTCGCACCGCTCCACGCTGCTGCACGCTTTCGGTGCCGCACTGCCCGATGCCATGTGCCTCTCGGCGCGCGACAGCGTGCTGCCCGTGGTGCCCATGTTCCACGTCAACGCCTGGGGCCTGCCTTACGCGGCGGCGGCCGTCGGCTGCAAGCTGGTGTTCCCTGGTGCGGCGCTGGACGGCAAATCGGTCTACGAGCTCATCGAAGCCGAGAAGGTGACCATGGCCGCCGGCGTGCCCACCGTCTGGCAGATGCTGCTGGGCCACCTGCAGGCCAACAACCTGAAGTTCAGCACGCTCAACCGCACCGTCATCGGCGGCTCGGCCTGCCCGCCGGCCATGATCAGCGCCTTCAACGACGTGTACGGCGTGGAAGTGCTGCACGCCTGGGGCATGACCGAGATGTCGCCACTGGGCACGGTCTGCACGCTGAAGAACGCGCAGCTGGCGCTGCCGCCGGCCGAGCAGCTCAAGGTGCGCCTCAAGCAGGGCCGCGCCATCTTCGGCGCCGACATGAAGATCGTCAACGAGGCCGGCGAAGAGCTGCCCTGGGACGGCAAGGCCTACGGCGACCTGCTGGTGCGCGGTCCCTGGATCATCGCCAGCTACTTCAAGGGCGAGGGCGGCGACCCGCTGCGCTACGACGCGCAGGGGCATGGCTGGTTCCCCACTGGCGACGTGGCCACCATCGACGCCGACGGCTTCATGCAGATCACCGACCGCAGCAAGGACGTGATCAAGTCCGGCGGCGAGTGGATCAGCTCGATCGACGTGGAAAACATCGCCATGGCGCACCCCGCCGTGGCCATGGCGGCCTGCGTCGGCATGCGGCACCCCAAGTGGGACGAGCGCCCCATCGTGGTGGTGGTGAAGAAACCCGGCACCGAACTCAGCCGCGAGGAATTGCTGGCCTTCTACGAAGGCAAGATCGCCAAGTGGCAGATCCCGGACGACGTGGTGTTCGTCGACGCGATCCCGCTGGGTGCCACCGGAAAGATGCAGAAGATGACCCTGCGCGAGCAGCTCAAGGACTACGTGCTGCCGGGGGCGTGAAAAAGGGCCCGGGTGCACCATCGCGCGGCGTCTTGTCGCCTGCGTGATAGAAGCCCGGGCAATCCCCTACGCTGCACCGCACCAGAAGCCCTTACGCTGCGCCTGTTCGATTCGTCAACAAGGAGACATAGGTATGAAACTGACCGTGAAGATCGTTGCAGGCGCCGCCATGCTGGTGGCCGCCGGTGCATCGTTTGCCCAGGCGGGTGAAACCGTCAAGATGATCCGGATCGATCCCCTGACCGGCCTGCTCGGCCCGGTCGGCGTGAGCCAGATCAAGGGCTACCAGTTCTTCGCCGAGAAGTTCAGCGGCAAGGGCAACCCGGCCGGCGTGAAATTCGAAGTCACCCCGATCGACAACAAGCTGAGCCCGGCCGAAAGCCTGAACGCGCTCAAGGCCGCGATCGACCAGGGCGCGCGCTACATCATCCAGGGCAATGGCTCCTCCGTCGCGCTGGCGCTGGCCGACGCCGTCGAGAAGCACAACGCCCGCAACCCCGGCAAGGAAGTCCTGTACCTCAACGACTCCGCCGTGGACCCGGACCTGACCAACAGCAAGTGCAGCTACTGGCACTTCCGCTTCGATGCCGACACCTCGATGAAGATGGAAGCCATGGCCAGCTTCATCGCCAAGCAGCCCGAGATCAAGAAGGTGTACTTCCTGAACCAGAACTACTCGCACGGCCACCAGGTCGTGAAGTTCGGCAAGGAAGCCCTCGCGCGCAAGCGCCCGGACATTCAGGTGGTGGGTGAAGACCTGCACCCGCTGGCCCAGACGCGCGACTTCGCCCCCTACATCGCCAAGATCAAGGCCTCGGGCGCCGACACCGTGATCACCGGCAACTGGGGTTCCGACCTCTCGCTGCTGATCAAGGCCGCCAACGAAAACGGCTACACCGGCAAGTTCTTCACCTACTACGCCGGCGTCACCGGCACGCCCACCGCGTTGGGCACCAACGGCGCCGGCCGCGTCTACCAGATCGCCTACAACCACTACAACATGGGTGGGCAGATGGACAAGTGGATGAAGGAATTCAACACGAAGTACAACGACGACTTCTACACCGGCTCCACCATCCGCATCTTCGAGTTCCTCGGTGCGGCCATGGCCAAGGCCAAGTCGACCGACCCGGTGAAGGTGGCTGCCGCCCTCGAAGGCCTGACGGTCAAGAGCTTCAACGGCGAAGTGCAGATGCGCAAGACCGACCACCAGCTGCAGCAGCCGCTGTACATGTCGGTCTGGCAGAAGGCCGATGCCAAGTACCCCTACAGCCCCGAGAAGACCGGCATGACGCTGGCGCCGGTGGCGGAGTACCCGAACTACGTGTCGAGCACGCCCACCAGCTGCGACATGAAGCGCCCGTCCTGAGTCGCTGTCACCCCTGAAACAGAGCCCGAGCGGGTCGCCGTATCGGGCTCTTTCACTTTCAACGATGAGGAAGGTCTGAGGGAATGGAGTTTTTCATCATCTCGATGCTGAACGGGCTGAGCTACGGGCTCCTGCTGTTCATGCTGAGTTCGGGTCTCACGCTGATCTTCAGCATGATGGGCGTGCTCAACTTCGCGCACGCCAGCTTCTACATGCTGGGTGCCTATGTGGGGTACACCGTGGCGCAGTTCGTGGGCTTCTGGCCCGCGCTGCTGATCGCGCCCATCGTGGTGGGCCTGCTGGGCGCGGCGTTCGAGCGCCAGTGCCTGCGCAAGGTCCACAAGTACGGCCACGTGCCCGAGCTGCTGGTGACCTTCGGCCTGTCCTACGTCATCGTCGAGCTGGTGCAGCTCATCTGGGGCCGCATCGCGGTCGAGTTCCGCCCGCCCGAAGAACTGCGCGGCCCGGTCTTCACCTTGATCAACCATTCCGTCGACGGCCTGCGCATGGTCTGGGGCGCCGCGCCGCCCGAACTGTGCAGCGCCGCCGACGCCGCCATTCGCGTGGTCTGCTCGCCGTTTCCCGCCACGCGCGGCTTCATGATGCTCGTGGCCATCGTCATGCTGGCCTCGGTCTGGCTGCTGCTCACGCGCACCCGCATCGGCCTGGTGATCCAGGCCGCGCTCACGCACCCCGACGCCGTCGAATCGCTGGGCCACAACGTGCCACGCGTCTTCATGCTGGTGTTCGGCGCGGGCTCCGCGCTGGCCGGCCTGGCCGGTGTCATCGGCGGCAGCACCTTCCTCACCGAACCGGCCATGGCCGCCACGGTGGGCTCGGTGATCTTCGTGGTGGTGGTGGTGGGCGGCATGGGCTCGCTCTCGGGCGCCTTCGTCGCCTCCATCCTCATTGGCGTCATCCAGACCTTTGCCGTGGCTTTCGAGTATTCGCTGGCCACGCTGGCCCAGCAGATCGGCCTGCCGCTGCCGGAGGCGGTGGCCAACAACTCGTACATCAAGCTCACGCTGTCCCAGGTCGCGCCCATCCTGCCGTACCTGTTCCTGGTGCTGATCCTGATCTTCCGGCCGCGCGGCCTGCTCGGCAAACGGGAGGGCTGAGCGATGACCTCCAAACATTACGAATTCAAGCCGCTCAACGTCGGGCGCTGGCTGACCTGGGGACTCTTCGCGCTGCTGCTCATCGTGGCGCCGAGGATCTTCACCAGCGGGCTGGCCATGACGGTGCTCTCGCAGATGGGCATCGCCATCATCGCCTGCCTGTCCTACAACATCCTGCTGGGGCAGGGCGGCATGCTCAGCTTCGGGCACGCGGTCTACACCGGCCTGGGCTCCTTCCTGGCGATCCACGCGCTCAACAGCGTGACCGCCGGCTCGCTGCCCTTGCCGGTGTCGCTGGTCCCCATCGTGGGCGGCCTCGCCGGCGTGGGCTTCGCGGTGCTGTTCGGCTACGTGACCACCCGCAAATCGGGCACCACCTTCGCCATGATCACGCTGGGCCTGGGCGAACTCGTGTTCGCGCTCTCGCTCATGATCCCCGAGTTCTTCGGCGGCGAAGGCGGCGTCTCGGGTGACCGCATGGCCGGCAAGCCCTTCATGGGCATCACCTACGGGCCGCAGGTGCAGGTGTACTACCTGATCGCCGTCTACACCTTCATCTCGGTCGGGCTCATGTTCGCCTTCACCCGCACGCCGCTGGGCCGCATGCTCAACGCCGTGCGTGACAACCCCGAGCGCGTGGAGTTCGTGGGCTACGACACCCAGCGGGTGCGCTACATCGCCTTCATCATCGCCGGCTTCTTTGCCGGCATCTCGGGCGGCCTGGGCGCACTGAACTTCGAGATCGTCACCGCCGAGGTGGTGGGCGCGGCGCGCTCCGGCGCCTACCTGCTGTTCACCTTCCTGGGCGGCGCCACCTTCTTCTTCGGGCCCATCATCGGCGGCATCCTCATGGTGCTGGCCTTCGTGTTGCTCTCGGAGTTCACCAAGGCCTGGCTGCTCTACCTGGGCCTGATCTTCCTGTTCATGGTGATCTACGCCCCGGGCGGCATCGCCAGCCTGATCATGATGAACCTGCGCGTGGCGGCCTTCGGGCGCCTGCGCGAACTCTGGGTGAGCTACCTCGCGCTGGCCGGCACCGCGCTGGTGATGCTGGCGGGCGCGGCGGCCATGATCGAGATGATCTACCACCTGCAACTCAACACCACGCTGGGCTCCGAGCTGCGCTTCCTCGGTGTGCCGCTGGACGCCCACAGCGTCAACAGCTGGTTCGGCTCTGCCATGGTCATGCTCACCGGCCTGGGTCTGTTCGAGCTCACGCGCCGCACCTTCCTGCGCGAGTGGGGCGAGATCCAGGAATACATTGAAAAGGAAATCAAGCGGAGGGAGGCGCTGTGAGCATGAACGCACCATCGACTTACGCGCTGGAACTCAAGGACCTGCGCAAGAGCTTCGGCAAGACCGAAATCATCCGGGGCGTGAACCTGGCCGTGAACGCCGGCGAGCGCGTGGGCATCATCGGCCCCAACGGCGCGGGCAAGTCCACGCTGTTCAACCTCATCAGCGGGCGCTTCGCGCCCAGCAGCGGCCAGGTGCTGCTCAACGGCCAGCGCATCGACGGCAAGAAGCCGTTCGAGATCAACCGCGCAGGCCTCTCGCGCAGCTTCCAGATCACCAACATCTTCCCCAAGCTCAGCGTGTTCGAGAACCTGCGCTGCGGTGTGCTCTGGAGCCTGGGCTACAAGTACACCTTCCTGAAGTTCCTGGCCGACCTGGACGACGCCAACGAGCGCGCCGAGCAGCTCATGGAGATGATCAAGCTCGACCGCAAGCGCGACACGCTGGCCATGAACCTCACCTACGCCGAGCAGCGCGCGCTGGAGATCGGCATCACCATCGCCGGCGGGGCGAACGTGATCCTGCTCGACGAGCCCACCGCCGGCATGAGCAAGAGCGAGACCAGCCGCTTCATCAGCCTCATCAAGGAAGTGACCGTGGGCAAGACCCTGCTCACGGTGGAGCACGACATGGGCGTGGTGTTCGGCCTGGCCGACCGCATCGCCGTCGTCGTCTACGGCGAGGTGCTGGCCTTCGACACGCCCGCGGCCGTCCGGGCCAACCAGCGCGTGCAAGAGGCCTACCTGGGCTCGCACGTGGCAGACGCACAGGGAGCGGCACACTGATGTTGAAGATCGAAAACCTCCACGCCTACTACGGTAAAAGCCACGTCCTGCACGGCGTGAGCTTCGACGTGCAGCCCGGCGAGATCGTCGCGCTGCTGGGCCGCAACGGCTCGGGCCGCTCCACCACCGCCAAGGCCGTCATGGGCCTGGTGGAATGCCAGGGCAGCATCCACTGGAAGGGCCAGCAGATCATGGGCAAGAAGGCCTATGAGGTGGCCCACCTGGGGCTGGGCTACGTGCCCGAGAACCGCGACATCTTCCCCACGCTCACCGTGCACCAGAACCTGATGCTGGGGCAGAAGGGCAGCGGCAAGGGCTCGCGCTGGAGCTTCGAGGACATGTACGGCATGTTCCCGCGCCTGCGCGAGCGCCAGCACACCGAGGCCGGCGTGCTCTCGGGCGGCGAGCAGCAGATGCTCACCCTGTGCCGCACCCTCATGGGCGACCCCGACCTCATCATCATCGACGAGCCCACCGAGGGCCTGGCGCCCAAGATCGTGGAGCTGGTGGGCCAGTACCTGCAGACGCTCAAGTCGCGCGGGGTCTCGGTGCTGCTGATCGAGCAGAAGCTGACCATCGCCATGGCGATCTCCGACCGCGCCCTGGTCATGGGGCACGGCAGCATCGTGTTCCAGGGCACGCCGGAGAGCCTGCGCGCCGACCCGTACACCCGCAAGGAGTGGCTGGAAGTTTGACGCCCCCCGCGCCGCCTTTGGCGGCACCCCCCACTGGGGGGCGATGCCTGTGGGCCGGCGGAGCCGGACCCACGGCATCCTGGGTTGGGGCACGCGCTCCGGAGCCATTTCTTTTTTCATCTCCCGAGACAACCCGGCGACACCCGGGTCTTGCGGCGATGCACAATCTTTCTAGAATCGAACGATCGTTCTTTTTGACGAAGAGCGTCACAGTCAACGCCCTCAGGCACTGTCCGACACACAACGAAGGAGCTTTTTCATGACCGCTGAGTACCAGGTCCACGGCGATGTGGCCGTCATCACCATGAACAACCCGCCGGTCAACGGTCTGGGGCTGTCCACCCGCCAGGGCATCACCGACGGGCTGGCCAAGGCCGAGGCGGATGCGGTCGTGAAGGCCATCGTGCTGACGGGTGCCGGCAAGGCGTTTTCGGGTGGGGCGGACATCCGCGAGTTCGGCTCGCCCAAGGCGCTGGCCGAGCCGAACCTGCTGTCGGTGATCCTGGCGGTGGAAAACGCGTCCAAGCCGGTCATCGCCGCGATCCACTCCGTCGCCATGGGCGGTGGCCTGGAGCTGGCCCTGGGCTGCCATTACCGCATCGCCGCGCCCGGCACCAACGTGGCGCTGCCCGAGGTGAAGCTGGGCCTGATTCCCGGTGCCGGCGGCACGCAGCGCCTGCCGCGCGCCCTGGGCGTGGAGCCCGCGCTCAACATGATCGTGAGCGGCGAGCCGGTCAAGAGCGAGATGCTCGCGCAGGTGCCCGGCCAGATGCTGTTCAACAAGCTGTCGGCCTCGCCCGAAAGCCTGGCCGAGGAGGCCCTGGCCCTGGCCCGCGAGATGGCCGCGAAGCACGCCGACGGCAGCGCGCTGCCCCGGGTGCGCGACCTGCCGTGCAAGCACCCCAAGGGCGATGCGTACTTCCAGTTCGCGCGCAACATGGTCAAGGGCATGTCCAAGAACTTCCCGGCGCCCGCCAAGTGCGTGGACGCCGTCGAAGCCGCCACCAAGAAGAAGTTCGACGACGGCATGGCCTTCGAGCGCGAGATCTTCATCAACCTGATGTGGACGCCCGAGTGCCGCGCGCTGCGCCACCTGTTCACGGCCGAGCGCGCCGCGAGCAAGATTCCCGATGTGCCGGAAGACACGCCCAAGCGCGAGATCGCCTCGGTGGCCGTCATCGGCGCGGGCACCATGGGCGGTGGCATCTCCATGAACTTCCTCAACGCCGGCATCCCGGTGAAGATCCTGGAGATGAAGCAGGAAGCGCTGGACCGCGGCATCGCGACCATCCGCAAGAACTACGAAGCCCAGGTGAAGAAGGGCAAGCTCAAGCAGGACAAGTACGACCAGCGCATGGCCCTGCTGAGCACCACGCTGAGCTACGACGACATCGGTTCGGCCGACCTCGTGATCGAGGCCGTGTTCGAGGAAATCGGCGTCAAGGAAAAGGTGTTCAAGGAACTCGACCGCGTGATGAAGCCGGGCGCGATCCTGGCGTCCAACACCTCCACGCTGGACGTGAACCAGATCGCCAACTTCACCAAGCGCCCGCAGGACGTGGTGGGCCTGCACTTCTTCAGCCCGGCCAACGTGATGAAACTGCTGGAAGTGGTGCGCGGCGAGAAGACCGCCAAGGACGTGATGGCCACCGTGATGACCGTGGCCAAGAAGATCAAGAAGACGGCGGTGGTCTCCGGCGTGTGCGACGGCTTCATCGGCAACCGCATGATCGAGCAGTACGGCCGCCAGGGCGGTTTCCTGCTGGACGAGGGCTGCACGCCCGAGCAGGTGGACAAGGCGATGGAGAAGTTCGGCATGGCCATGGGCCCGTTCCGCATGGGCGACCTGGCCGGCAACGACATCGGCTGGGCGATCCGCAAGCGCCGCTACCAGGAAAAGCCGGACATGAAGTACAGCAAGACGGCCGACCTGCTGTGCGAGAAGGGCCGCTTCGGCCAGAAGACCGGTGCCGGCTGGTACGACTACGTGCCGGGCAAGCGCGACGCGATCCCGAACGCCGAAGTCGTGAAGATGATCGAGGACCACCGCAAGTCGCTCGGCATCACGCCGCGCAAGATTTCCGACGAGGAGATCGTGCAGCGCCTGGTGTATTCGCTGGTGAACGAGGCCGCGCACATCCTGGAAGAGGGCATCGCCAACAAGGCCAGCGACATCGACGTGGTCTACATCTTCGGCTATGGCTTCCCGATCCACCGCGGCGGTCCGATGATCTACGCGGACACGGTGGGCCTGTTCAACGTGGTGCAGAGCATGAAACGCTTTGCCAAGAACCCGCTGGACGATGCGAAATTCTGGGAGCCTGCACCGCTGCTGGCGCGACTCGTGGCCGAAGGCAAGACCTTCAACGCCTGAGCCCACGAACCCCACATTAGGAGAACATTTCATGACCAACGCCGTCATCGTTTCCACCGCCCGCACCCCCCTGGCCAAGAGCTGGAAGGGCGCTTTCAACATGACCCACGGCGCCACGCTCGGCGGCCACGCGGTGCAGCACGCCGTGCAGCGCGCCGGCATCGAAGCCGCTGAAGTGGACGACGTCATCATGGGCTGCGCCAACCCCGAAGGCGCCACCGGCGCCAACATCGCGCGCCAGATCGCGCTGCGCGCCGGCCTGCCCATCACCACCTCGGGCGTGACGGTCAACCGTTTCTGCTCGTCCGGCCTGCAGACCATCGCCATGGCCGCCCAGCGCATCATCGCCAACGAAGGCGACGTGTACGTGGCCGGCGGCGTGGAGAGCATTTCCTGCGTGCAGCAGGAGATGAACACCCACATGCTGGCCGATCCCTGGCTGGTGAAGAACAAACCCGAGATCTACTGGAACATGCTGCAGACCGCCGAGCAGGTGGCCAAGCGCTACAACATCTCGCGCGACGCCATGGACGAGTACGGCGCCGCGAGCCAGCAACGGGCCACGGCCGCGCTGGAGGCCGGCCTGTTCAAGGCCGAGATCGCCCCCATCACCGTGACAGCCGGCGTGGCCGACAAGGTCATGGGCCTGATCACCAAGCAGGTGACGGTGGAGCACGACGAGGGCATCCGCGCCGGCACCACCAAGGAAGGCATCAGCGGCATCCGCCCGGCGATTCCCGGCGGCGTGATTTCGGCCGGCAACGCCAGCCAGTTCAGCGACGGCGGCGGCGCCTGCGTGGTCATGAACGAGACCCTGGCCGAAAAACGCGGCCTCCAACCCCTGGGCCGTTTCCTTGGCTTCGCGGTGGCCGGCTGCGAGCCCGATGAAATGGGCATCGGCCCGGTCTTCGCCATCCCCAAGGTGCTCGCGCGCCTGGGCCTGAAAGTCGGCGACATCGACCTGTGGGAGCTCAACGAAGCCTTCGCGGTGCAGGTGATCTACTGCCGCGACAAGCTGGGCATTCCGGGCGACCGCCTCAACGTCAACGGCGGCGCGATCGCCGTGGGCCACCCCTATGGCGTGTCGGGCCAGCGCCTGACCGGCCACGCGCTGCTCGAAGGCAAGCGCCGAGGCGCCAAGCGCGTCTGCGTGACCATGTGCATCGGCGGTGGCATGGGCGCCGCCGGCGTGTTCGAAGTCCTCTGAGGACGACCGCGATGGCCGAGGCCAGCGTCAGCCCCGAGGTGTTTCTGGCCATGGGGCGCGAGGTGCTGGCCGCGCAGCCGTTCTCGCGCCTCATCGGCGCTGAGCTGGCCGCGTTTTCCAGGGGGCAGTGCGAACTGCACGTGCCCATCGGCGAATCGGTGAAGCAGCAGCACGGCTTCGTGCACGGCGGCGTGCTGAGCTACGCCGCCGACAACGCGCTCACCTACGCCGGCGGCAGTGCCCTGGGCTTGCCGGTCGTCACGGCGGAGTTCAAGATCAACTACCTGCGGCCGGCGATCGGCGAGCGCCTGATCGCCCGGGCCGAAGCCGTGCACACCGGCAGGACGCAATCGGTCTGCCGCTGCGACGTCTTCGTGGTCCAGGACGGGGTGGAAAAGCTCTGCGCGGTGGCGCAGGGCACCATCGCCGCGCTGCCGCCCAAGAACTGAAGAAGAGACTTCCATGAGCCTGCGTCCCACCGTCGATTTTCTGCTCTACGACTGGCTCGACGCGCCCGCGCTGAGCGGCCGCGAGCGCTTTGCCGACCACAGCCGAGAAACCTTCGACGCCGTGCTCGACACCTGCGAGCGCATCGCGCGCGAGAAGTACGCGCCGTTCAACCGCGTGGTGGACACGCAGGAGCCGCACTTCGACGGCGAGAAGGTGATCCTGCCGCAGGCCACGCACGACGCGCAGAAGGCCTACGCCGAGAGCGGCATGCTCAGCGCCGCGCAGGACTATGCCGTGGGCGGCATGCAGTTGCCCTACACGGTGGAGGCCGCGGCCAACGCCTTCTTCGCCATGGCCTCGGTGAGCATCGGCAGCGGCATGCTGACCACCGGCAACGCCAACCTGCTCATGGTGCACGGCACCGAGGCGCAGAAGCAGGTGTTCGCGCTCAACGAGTTCTCGGGCCGGTTCTCCGGGACCATGTGCCTGTCCGAACCGCAGGCCGGCTCGTCGCTGAGCGACGTGACGACCCGCGCCGTGCCCGACGGCGCCGGCTTCGAGAGCGACCCGCTCGGGCCGCGCTACCGCCTCAAGGGCAACAAGATGTGGATCTCGGCCGGCGAGCACGAGCTGACCGAGAACATCATCCACCTGGTGCTGGCCAAGATCCCCGACGAGAACGGCAAACTCGTGCCCGGCACGCGCGGCATCTCGCTTTTCATCGTGCCCAAGAAAATCGTGAACCCCGCCGGGGAACTGACGGGCGAACGCAACGACGTGGCGCTCGCGGGCCTGAACCACAAGTGCGGCTGGCGCGGCACCACCAACACGCTGCTCAACTTCGGCGAAGGCAAGTACCCGGTGCAGGGCGAGGCGGGCGCGGTGGGCTACCTGGTGGGGCAGGCGGGCAAGGGCCTGCACTGCATGTTCCACATGATGAACGAGGCCCGCATCGGCGTGGGCATGGCCGCCACCATGCTGGGCATGGCCGGCTACCACGCCAGCCTGGACTACGCGAAGAACCGCCCGCAGGGCCGGCCCATGGGCCCGGCCGGCAAGGACCCGGCGCAGCCGCCGGTGCGCATCATCGAACACGCCGACGTCAAGCGCATGCTGCTGGCGCAGAAGGCGTACTGCGAAGGCGCGCTGGCGCTGGAGCTGTACTGCGCGCGCCTGGTGGACGAGCAGCACACGGGTGACGCCGCCACGGCGGACGGTGCGCGCCTGCTGCTGGAGGTGCTCACGCCCATCGCCAAGAGCTGGCCCAGCGAGTGGTGCCTGGAGGCCAACAGCCTGGCGATCCAGATCCACGGCGGCTACGGCTACACGCGCGACTTTCCGGTGGAGCAGTACTGGCGCGACAACCGCCTGAACATGATCCACGAGGGCACACACGGCATCCAGGCCATGGACCTGCTGGGCCGCAAGGTGCTGATGGAAGGCGGCAAGGGCCTGAGCCTGCTGGCCGCCCGCATCAACGACACCATCCAGCGCGCCATCCACGTGCCCGAACTGGCCGCCCACGCCAATGCGCTGGGCCAGGCGCTCGCGCAGGTGGGGGCCGCCACCAAGGCCGCCTGGGCCACCGGCGAGCCCACCGACGCGCTGGCCAACGCCGTGCCCTACCTGCAGGCCTTCGGCCACACGGTGCTGGCCTGGGTCTGGCTGGACGTGGCGCTGGCCGCGCACGCCGCGCCCGCATCGAACGCCCGCACCGGCCGCCTGGCGGCGATGCGCTTCTTCTTTCACTACGAGCTGCCCAAGATCAGCGCGTGGCTGCAGGTGGTGAGCCAGCGCGACCAGACCTGCGCGGCCCTGCCCGAGGAGGCCTTCTGATGCTGCATCACATCGTCATGTGGAAGATCAAGGCGACCGCCGACGGCAGCAGCCGCGAGGCCAACATCGCCAAGGCCAAGGCCTTGCTCGATGCCTGTGCCCAGCTGGTGCCCGGCATCGTGCGCTTCGAGGTTGCCACCGGCGGCGACCTGGAATGCACCTACGACCTGGTGCTCAACAGCAGCTTCACCGGCCGCGACGCGCTCGCCGCGTACCAGAACCATCCCTCGCACACGGCCCTCAAGCCGTTCATGCGCCTGGTGGTGGAGCAGCGGCAGTGCATGGACTACGAGGTCTGAGCCCGGGCCGACAGGCGGTTGTCGAAGGTGTCGATCGGGCCGGTCTTCAGGCATCCATGGAGCAGGAAGTGCAGGGTTGCACTTTCATCCACCGTGCCGCACGATCCCGCGGCCTCCACAGGAGCTTCACATGGAATACATGATCGTTTTCAAGGAAACCCAGGCCGACTTCGATCGCCGTCCCGACGACGCCTACTTCGGCGCCTGGGGCGCCTACATCGCCGCGCTGCATGCGTCCGGCATCACCAAGGGCGGCAACGGCCTGCAGCCGCCGCACACCGCCACGCAGGTGCGGGTGCGCAATGGCCAGCGCCAGGTGCAGGACGGGCCGTACCCCGACACCAAGGAGCACCTGGGCGGTTATTTCGTGATCGAGGTGCCCTCGCTCGATCAGGCGCTGGAGTGGGCCGCGCGTGCGCCCTGCGCCAGCACCGGCAGCGTGGAAGTGCGCCCCGTGCTGCCACCCATGGACATCCCGCACGCCACATGAACACCCGGGCGGCCGAAGCGGCGGCGCTGGCCGCGCGCGACACCTACGGCCGCCTGGTGGCCTACCTGTCGTGGCGCTGGAACGACCTGGCCGCCGCCGAGGACGCGCTGGGTGACGCGCTGCTCAAGGCGCTGGAGCGCTGGCCGCGCGATGGTGTGCCGGCCCAGCCCGAAGGCTGGCTGCTCGCCGTGGCCCATCGGGCGCTGTTGCAGTCGGCGCGGCACCAGGGCGTGGTGCAGCGGCTGGCCGACGACCCGGTGGTGCGCCGACTGCTGCCCCGCGAGGACGACGCGGCCCCCGAGCCCTTCCTGCAGGCCCACCCGATTCCCGACAACCGCCTGCGCCTGATGCTGGTCTGCGCCCATCCCTCGATCGAGCGTTCGGTGCGCACGCCCCTCATGCTGCAGGCCGTGCTCGGGCTGGACGCCCAGCGCATCGCCGCCGCCTTCCTGGTGTCGCCCGCGGCCATGGCGCAGCGCCTGGTGCGCGCCAAACAGAAGATCGCCCAGGCCGGCATCCGCTTCGAGGAGCCCGAGCCGGCCGACCTGCCGCAGCGCACGCACGCGCTGCTGGAGGCCGTGTACGCCGCCTACGGGCTGGCCTGGGAGCGGCTGGGCGGATCGGGCGAGCTGGCGGCCGAGGCGCTCTACCTGGCCGAGCTGTGCGAGGCCCTGCTGCCGGGCGACGCGGAGGCGCGCGGACTGCGGGCCCTGCTGTTGTTCTGCGAGTCGCGCCGCGCGGCGCGCTTCGTGGCCGCACCCGACGGCAGCGAGCGCTTCGTGCCCCTGCACGAGCAGGACACGGCGCGCTGGGACCACGCCCAGATCGCACAGGCCGATGCGCTGCTGCGCGAAGCTGCGGCGCTGGGTCAACTGGGGCCGTACCAACTGGAGGCGGCGATCCAGTCGGCCCATGCGCAGCGCGCCGTCACCGGCCGCGTGCCCTGGGGCGGCATCGTCCAGCTCTACGAGGGCCTGCTGCAGATCGCCCCCACGCTGGGCGCGCACGTGGGCCATGCGGTGGCGCTGGGCACGGCGCATGGGGCCGCGCAAGGCCTGGCCGCCCTGGACGGCTTGCCCGAGGCCGAGGTGCGCAACCACGCCCCCTGGTGGGTGGCGCGCGCCCACCTGCTGGAGCAACAACGGCGCTGGCCGGACGCCGCCGCCGCGCTGCGCCACGGCATGGGCCTGACCGAAGACCCCCGCCTGCGGGCGCATCTCTGGTACAAGCTTCAGGCCCTGCAGGCCGCGCCGGTGACAGGCACGCCCGCCTGATTCACCCACAATGACTGACCGTGCTTTTCTCCATCACCCCGAGGACGACAACATGACCCGAACCATTCCCCAACTCTTCGACCTCAAGGGCAAGACCGCCCTGATCACCGGCGGCTCGCGTGGCCTGGGCCTGCAGATGGCCCACGCCCTGGGCGAGGCCGGCGCGCGCGTGCTGGTGAGCTCGCGCAAGGCCGAGGACCTGGAGAGCGCCACCGCCGAACTGCAGGCCGCCGGCATCGACGCGCGCTGGGTCGCGGCCGACTGCTCGAAGGAAGAAGACATCCACCGCCTGGCCGACGAAAGCCTGCAGCGCCTGGGCGATATCGATATCCTGGTGAACAACGCTGGCGCCGCCTGGGGCGCGCCGGCCGAAGACCACCCGGTGGAAGCCTGGGACAAGGTGATGAACCTCAACGTGCGCAGCTACTTCATCCTGAGCCAGGTGATCGCCCGGCGCAGCATGATCGCGCGCAAGTCGGGCCGCATCATCAACACCGCGTCCATCGCCGGCCTGGGCGGCAACCCCTCGGGCATGAACACCATCGCCTACAACACCTCCAAGGGCGCGGTGATCAACTTCACCCGCGCGCTGGCCGCCGAGTGGGGCAAGTACGGCATCACCGTCAACGCGATCTGCCCGGGCTTCTTCCCGAGCAAGATGACGGTGGGCACGCTCAAGACCATGGGTGAGGAAAAGCTGGCCTCGCACGCGCCGCTGCGCCGCCTGGGCGATGACGAAGACCTCAAGGGCCTGACCGTGCTCTACGCCTCCGACGCCGGCAAGCACATCACCGGCCAGTGGTTGGCGGTGGACGGCGGCGTCAGCGTGATCACCGGAGGCTGATCGGGTCATGGAATTTTCCGTCCGCATCCCTTTCGTCGAACTCCTGGGTTTCGAGCTGCACCGGTTCGAGGGCGGGGAGGCGGAATTGCTCTTCAACCCCGGGCCCGACCACATGAACTCGTTCGACGTGGTGCACGGTGGTGCCAGCATGACGCTGCTCGATGTGGTCATGGCGCACGCCGCGCGCTCCACCGAGCCCGACATGGGCGCGGTCACCATCGAGATGAAGACCAGCTTCATGCGCGCCGCCAAGGGGCCGCTGCGGGCCACCGGCCGCACGCTGCACCGCACCGCCACGATGGTCTTCACCGAAGGCCACATCTTCGACGCCGCCGGCAAACTCTGCGCCCACGCCACCGGCACCTTCAAGCTCATGCCGCGCCTGGCCACTGGCGCCAGCAGCGCACAGCCCCTC
The DNA here is from genome assembly GCF_059424305.1 of Hydrogenophaga sp. GW456-12-10-14-TSB4. Classification (NCBI taxonomy): domain Bacteria; kingdom Pseudomonadati; phylum Pseudomonadota; class Betaproteobacteria; order Burkholderiales; family Comamonadaceae; genus Hydrogenophaga; species Hydrogenophaga sp. GW456-12-10-14-TSB4. The sequence goes on from NZ_JBWKZH010000009.1 coordinate 68,246, forward strand.
AACCGCATCAAGACCGACTGACGGTCCCATTCCCCAACGGAGAAACACCATGCCCGCCAACCAGCAGATCCTTCTCGACAACCGCCCGCAGGGCGAAGCCACCGTGGCCAACTTCAAGCTGGTCACCGCCCAGACCCCCGCACTGGCCGACGGCCAGGTGCTGGTGCGCCACCATTTCCTGAGCCTGGACCCCTACATGCGCGGCCGCATGAACGACAGCAAGAGCTACGCCGCGTCGCAGCCGCTGGGCGAGGTGATGATCGGTGGCACCGTCGGCGAGGTTGCTGAGTCCAAGCACCCCAAGTTCCAGCCCGGCGACAAGGTCGTGGGCATGGGCGGCTGGCAGGAATACAGCGTGGTGGATGCCAACCAGCCTGGCGCGCTGCGCAAGGTGGACACCACCCACGTGCCGCTCTCGCACTACCTGGGCGCGGTCGGCATGCCCGGTGTGACCGCCTGGTACGGCCTGGTGAAGATCATCAACCCCAAGGCCGGCGACACGGTGGTGATCAGCGCCGCCACGGGCGCGGTGGGCAGCGCCTTCGGCGCTCTGGCCAAGGCGCGCGGTTGCCGCGCGGTGGGCATCGCCGGCGGCCCGGACAAATGCAAGTACGCGGTGGAAGAGCTCGGGTTCGACGCCTGCATCGACTACAAGCTGCACAAGGACGCGCACTCGCTGTCCAAGGCCATCAAGGAAGCCTGCCCGAATGGCATCGATGGCTACTTCGAGAACGTGGGTGGCATGGTGCTCGACGCGGTGCTGCTGCGCATGAACGCCTTCGGTCGCATCGCCGTGTGCGGCATGATCGCCGGCTACGACGGCCAGCCGCTGCCGCTGGCCAACCCCGCGCTGATCCTGGTGAACCGCCTCAAGATCGAGGGCTTCATCGTCAGCGAGCACATGGAAGTCTGGCCCGAGGCCCTGACCGAGCTGGGCACGCTGGTCGGCACCGGCAAGCTGCGCCCGCGCGAAACCGTGGCGCAAGGCCTGGCCGCCGCACCCGAGGCTTTCATGGGCCTGCTCAAGGGCAAGAACTTCGGCAAGCAGCTCGTCAAGTTGATCTGAAGGAGCGTGCCATGTCCACCACGCACGACGTCTTCAACCAGCCCGTGCCGTTGGTGGACGTGAACCTGTTCGCCGGCAACCGCCCGATGCAGGCGGCGCTGAAGTTCAACGCGCCAGCCCTGGACACCGCGCCGATGCAGGCGCTGGGCGCCACGGCCGGCAGCGGCGAGATGCAGACCCACGCGCGGCTGGCCAATGTGCACACGCCGCAGCTGAAAACGCACAGCCGCTTCGGCCACCGCATCGACCATGTGGAGTTCCACCCGAGCTACCACGCGCTCATGACGGCGGCGGTGGGGGCGGGCCTGCACGGCACCGCGTTCTCGCCCGAGCAGCAGGCCACCGGTCACGCCCACCAGCTGCGCGCCGCCGGCTTCATGCTCTTCACCGAGCTGGAGCCGTCCATCCTGTGCCCCATCTCCATGAGCTACGCGGTGGCGCCCGCGCTCAAGGACAACCCGGCCATCTACCAGGACTGGGCACCCGGCCTCACCAGCCGCCTCTACGACCCGGCGCTGAAGGTCTGGCGCGACAAGCCCGGCCTGACCATGGGCATGGGCATGACGGAGAAGCAGGGCGGCTCCGACGTGCGCGCGAACACCACGCGCGCCGAGCCCGCCGGCAGCGACGCTTGGGGCCAGCGCTACAGCGTCACCGGCCACAAATGGTTCTTTTCGGCGCCGATGTGCGACGCCTTCCTGATCCTGGCGCAGACGGCCAGCGGCCTGTCCTGCCTGTTCCTGCCGCGCGTGCTGCCCGACGGCACGCTCAACCAGCTGTTCATCCAGCGCCTGAAGGACAAGCTGGGCAACAAGGCCAACGCGAGCTCCGAGGTGGAGTTCGTGGGCGCCAGCGCCTGGCTGGTGGGCGAGGAGGGGCGCGGCGTGCCGCAGATCCTGGCCATGGGCACCATGACGCGGCTCGACTGCGCGCTGGGCACCAGCGGCCTGATGCGCCAGGCGCTGTCCATCGCGCTGAACCACACCACCCAGCGCAAGGCTTTCGGCAAGGCACTGATCGACCAGCCGCTGATGAAGAACGTGCTGGCCGATCTGGCGCTGGAGTCCGAGGCCGCCACCGCGCTGGCGCTTCGCCTGGCGCGCAGCTTCGATCGCGCGGGCGACGCGCACGAGCAGGTGATGACGCGCCTGCTCACGCCCGTGGCCAAGTTCTGGATCTGCAAGCGCGGCAGCCACTTCGCCCAGGAAGCCATGGAATGCCTGGGTGGCAACGGCTACGTGGAGGAGGGTGGCGAAGGCATCATGGCGCGCATCTACCGCGAGATGCCGCTCAATTCGATCTGGGAAGGTGCGGGCAACATCATGGCGCTGGACCTGTTGCGCGCGCTGCGCAAGGCCGATGCCGCTGCCGCGCTGGCCCATGAACTGGCGCCCGCGCGCGGCATGCACCCGGCGCTGGACCACCTGGCCGAGCGCCTGCCCGTCCGGGTGGAAGAGATGGCCACCGAAATGGAGGCCCGCCGCCTGGCGCAGGACGTGGCCCTGGCCGTGCAGGCCGCGCTGCTGGCGCAGACCGCGCCGGCGGCGGTGTTCGGCGCCTTCTGCGATTCGCGCCTGGGCGGCCAGTGGGGCCACAGTTTCGGCTCGCTCGGTGCCGGCACCGATTTCGATGCCATCATTGCCCGGGCCATGCCGCGCTGACGGCGGCCTCACAGGACCCCCACACCATGCACGACCTCATCCTTCACCACTATTCGCTGTCGCCGTTCGCGGAGAAGGCGCGCCTGCTGCTCGGCTACAAAGGCGTGGACTGGCGCGGCGTGACCGTGCCCGCCACCCTGCCCAAGCCCGATGTGACCGCGCTCACCGGCGGCTACCGCCGCACACCCATCCTGCAGATGGGGGCGGACATCTACTGCGACACGGCGCTCATCTGTGATGTGCTGGAGCATGTGCGGCCCGATCCGCCGCTGTACCCCGAACGCCACAAGGGCATGGCGCGCGTGCTGGCCCAATGGGCCGACACCACGCTGTTCTGGGCCTCGATGGGCTACAACCTCAGCCCCAAGGGCGCCGCCGCGCTGTTCGCCGGCCAGCCGCCCGAAGTCGGGCAGGCCTTCGCGGCCGACCGCGCCGCCATGCGCGCCGGCATGACGAGCCCGCGCCCGGGCGACGCCACCGCCGCCTTCCGCAGTTACCTGCGCCGCCTCTCCACCATGGTGGAAGAGCAGCCCTTCCTGCTTGGCGATGCGCCCTGCGTGGCGGACTTCTCGGCCTACCACCCGCTGTGGTTCAGCCGCGTGGCCAACCGCGCCATGGCGGGCATCCTGGATGCCACGCCGCCGGTGCTGGAATGGATGGACCGCATGGCGGCCATCGGCCACGGGCCGATGACCAAGCTCACGTCGACCGACGCCATCGCCATCGCCGCCGCGGCGGAGCCCGCCGCGCTGGCCGACGACGTCTTCCAGGACGAGCACGGCATCGCGCTGGGCAGCCGCGTCACGGTCACGGCCGAGGCCTTCGGCCCGGAGCCGACCGAAGGCATCCTGCGCGCGGCCACGCGCACGCGCTACACGCTGGAGCGCAGCGACGCCAGGACGGGCAGGGTGCATGTGCATTTCCCGCGCATCGGTTACGTGTTGAGGGAAGTGCGCGCTTGAGCTCCGTGAACCTGACCTGGCGCTGCCTGCCGTTCGATGCCCTCCATGCCCGCACCCTGTATGCCCTGCTGCAATTGCGCACCGAGGTGTTCGTGATGGAACAGACCTGCATCTTCCAGGACATGGACGGCGCGGACCCGCAGTGCTTTCATCTGCTCGGGGAACGCGCCGACGGTGCGCTGGCGGCTTATGCCCGCCTGGTGCCGGCCGGCCTGAAATTCACCGAGGCCAGCATCGGCCGCGTGGTCACGCTGCCGGCGGCGCGCGGCGGCGGCCTGGGCCATGTGCTGATGCGCGAGGCGGTGCAGGCCGTGCATGGCCTGTGGGGCGTGCAGCCCATCCGCATCGGCGCGCAGGCGCGGCTGGAGGCGTTCTACCGCCAGCACGGCTTCGAGCCGGCGAGCGAGATCTACATCGAGGACGGCATCGACCACGTCGAAATGGTTCGGGCCGGCTGAGTTCTTTCCAACAGGAGACGCACACATGATTCAGGATTTCAAGGGCAAAACCGCCGTGCTCACCGGCGCCGGATCGGGCTTCGGCCTCGAATGCGCGCGCATCGGCGCGAAACTGGGCATGAACCTGGTGCTGGTGGACGTGCAGCAGGATGCGCTGGACAAAGCCACGGCCGAGATCGAGGCCACCGGCGTGCAGGTGCTCTCGCGCAAGGTCGACGTGTCCAGCCAGGAGCAAATGGAAGCCCTGGCGGCGGCGGTCGAACAGCGTTTCGGCGCGCCGCACTTCGTCTTCAACAACGCGGGTGTGGGCTCGGCCGGCCTGATCTGGGAAAACTCGGTGCGCGACTGGGAGTGGGTGCTGGGCGTCAACCTCTGGGGCGTGATCCACGGTGTGCGCCTGTTCACGCCCATGATGCTGGCCGCCTCGAAGAAAGACCCGAACTGGCGCGGCCACATCGTCAACACCGCCAGCATGGCCGGCCTGCTCACGCCACCCAACATGGGCATCTACAACGTGAGCAAGCACGCCGTGGTGAGCCTGACCGAGACGCTCTACCAGGACCTGAAGCTGGTGAGCGACCAGCTCAGCACCAGCGTGCTCTGCCCGTACTTCGTGGCCACCGGCATCAGCCAGAGCCACCGCAACCGCCCGGCCGAGATGGCCGACGAAAAGGCCACCCAGAGCCAGCTGATCGGCCAGGCCATGACCGACAAGGCGGTGAGCTCGGGCAAGGTCTCTGCCGCCGAGGTGGCGCAGCTGGTGTTCGATGCCATCAGCGCCGATCGCTTCTACATCTTCAGCCACCCGCGCGCGCTGGGCAACGTGCGCTCGCGCATGGAAGGCATCGTCAACCAGACCAACCCGGCCGACCCTTTCCTGGAGCGGCCCGAGATCGGGGCCGGCCTGCGGGCGGCCCTGCGCGCCGTGTGAGGCCACCATGGACGGCGGCCACACGCTGTTCGACACCGCCATCGGCGCCATCGGCATCGCCTGGGGCCCCGGCGGCGTGGTGGCGGTGCAGTTGCCCGAAGCGGATGCCACGCGCACCCGGGCACGGCTGCTGAAGGGCCTGCCGCCGCTGCCGGAAGTCGCTCGCCCGCCCGCGCCGGTGCAGGCCGCCATCGACGGCGTTCAGGCCCTGTTGGCGGGTGCCTCGCGCAGCGATCTGCGCGAGATCGAGCTCGACATGAGCGGCCTCACCCCATTCCAGCGCGAGGTCTATGCCCTGGCCCGCGCGATACCGCCGGGCGAAACGCGCACCTACGGGGAACTGGCCGAGGCCCTGGGTGACGCCGGCCTGGCCCGCGCCGTGGGGCAGGCCATGGGCCACAACCCGTTCGCGCCCATCGTGCCCTGCCACCGCGTGCTCGCCGCGGGCGGGCGCTCGGGCGGTTTCTCGGGCGGCAACGGCGTGCCGACCAAGCTGCGCATGCTGCAGATCGAGCGCGCGCGCATCGGCAACGAGCCTGGCCTGTTCGACGGAGAGCCGCCGTGATCACCGCCACCGAGCTGCAGGCCGGTCCGGTCCGCGTGGTGGACTACCGCTGCGGCAGCGGCCCGGCCGAGCGGCCGTTCACCGAGGTGCATCAGGGGTACTCGGTGTCCTATGTGCGCAAGGGCACCTTCGGTTACCGGGTGCGCGGTGTCTCCCACGAACTGGTGGCCGGCTCGGTGCTGGTGGGCCACCCGGGTGACGAGTTCGTGTGCACGCACGACCACGCCCTCTGCGGCGACGAATGCCTGGCCTTCCACCTCTCGCCCGGCTTCGTCGAGCTGGTCGGCGGCGACCGCCACACCTGGCGCACCGGCGGCCTGCCGCCGCTGCCCGAGCTGATGGTGCTGGGCGAACTCGCGCAGGCGGTGGCCGGCGGTCGGGGCGACGCCGGCCTGGACGAGGTGGGCCTGTGGTTCGCCGCCCGCTTCGTGGAGGTGGCGACCGGCCGCCAGCTCACGCCCGCGCCGGTGGCCGAACGCGACCGCCGCCGCGCGGTGGAGGCGGCGATGTGGATCGCGGCCCATTCGCACGAGGCCATCGACCTGGAGCGGGCGGCCGGCGAGGCGGCCCTGAGCCCGTTCCATTTCCTGCGGGTGTTCTCGCGCGTGCTCGGGGTGACGCCGCACCAATACCTCGTGCGCTCCCGGCTGCGGCAGGCGGCGCAGTTGCTGGCCGACAGCGACCGCGCGGTGACGGACGTGGCGCTGGAGGTGGGCTTCGCCGACCTCAGCAACTTCGTGCGCAGCTTCCACCGCGCGGCCGGCCTGTCCCCGCGTGGCTTCCGGCGTGCCGCCCGCAACGGCCCCCGGAAAGACCGCAAGATTCTCCAAGACCGCCTGGCGACCCTGCTCGAAGATGAACGCCTCATCCACCCATCGAGCAGGAAACCCTCGCCATGTACGACCACCTCGGACTGAAAGTCAACGACCTCGCCCAGAGCGGGGTGACCTCATTTCCGGTGCAGAAAGCCGGTTTAGCAGCTGAGGGTTAACCCGCATTCGCTGAAACCTTCTGGAACCTGCGAGAACAATTCCGTAGACTTCTGTCAGGCTTGGAACTGCGCAGGCCAGGGGGAACCAGCTTGCCAAGCTTCTATCTGCGTTTTGTCGGATCCGACACCCTTCCCAAGTCTCTGTCCAAGCGGGAGGTCGAAGAATGCTTTGGCCTGAGCGCTGAAGACATCCACGAGCTTCGCCCGCCCCGCTTCCGGGGTACAGCTCGGCTTGGCGCGGCCGTTCAACTGGTGATGTTGCGCGCCACTGGACGACACCCAGATGCCCTCTCGGGCCTGCCACCCGTGCTGCTGCGCCACCTGACATCAACACTGGGCATGAGCGCGACGGACATCGCATCCGTCACGTCGCTGTACAAGAACAGGGACACCCGCTTCGAGCATCAGCTTTGGGCGCGGCAACGCGTCGGCTTCGCGGCCTTGGACGACACCACCAAATCGCTGCTTGCGGATACCCTGCGCGAGCTTGCCACCACTGCGGTCTCGGTGAACGATCTTGTGCATCAGTCGGAGCACTGGCTTTTCGACCGCCGCCTCGTGCTGCCTGGCGATCGGACCCTCAGGGACATGGCCCGCGCGGCATTTGCCGACCAGGAGAATGCGGCGCTCGAAACGATTCGCGCAGGCGTGCCGCGCGAGCACATCCACAGGGCGCTTTTGCACGCGTTCTCAAAACGATCTGGACCGGGCGGGCACACCGTGCTGGAGTGGCTGCGCACGCCGCCGGGCAAGCATGGCCAGCTCACCCTGAGTGAGGTCACCAAGAAAATCGAGTGCCTGAAGGCTTTGCGCGTCCACGAGTGGAATCTGTCGGCGATTGCGCTGAATCGGTTGAAGGCCTACAGCCAGGAGGTGGTCAATCGACCACCATCAGCGACAAAGAACCTGTCGACTGAGCAACGCGAGCTGGAGATCGTCTCTTTCCTGCACGTGACATTGCTGGAACAGACCGACCTGGCCGCGGAGATGGGCGCGCGACGCCTCACCGACCTCTACCGCAAGGCCTCCGGCAAGGTGCTTAAGAAGCAAGCGGACAGCTCCGTCGATCTGCGCGCCGAGCGGGTGAAGCTCAAGGAGGTCCTTTACAGCAAGAAGCTGACCGCCGTGCAAATCGTCGCAGCGATGCGCGAGCTGGTGCCTCAAGATGAGCCGGCCTTCGCAAGCACGCGCGCCCAATTGGTACGCGAAGCACTGGTGAAGGAAGAAGCGCCGCGTGTCTCAGCGCTCCTCAACTCACTGGGCATCCTGGAGATCAGAGGTGAGGCGTCGGACAAGGCACTGAGGCAGCTCAAGTTGCTGCGCGATCTGGCCAAACGGCGGGAAACCAGCCTGCCTGAGGGAACGGACGTGTCTTTTGCTGACCCCGGCTGGCATCTGTTGTTGCAGGGTTCGGATCGCAAGCTCGCGCTTGCTGCACTGAAGGTCAGTGCCGCGACCGCACTGCGCAAGGCCATCAAGGGCGGGAAGCTCTGGCTGGCGCACAGCAGCCGACACCGCAGCCGCGCCGATCAACTGATGTCTGAGCAGGAATGGACGGACAAGAACAAGTCGCTCATCCGGGCGCTGAGCCTCACCGACGATCCGGACAAGTTCCTGGGTCGCGTGTTGGAGCGCGTCGACGCCGGCCTGGCCCAACTCGCCAAAGCGGTCGAGGAAGGCGCGCTCACCATCGACAACCAGGGGCACATCAGCATCGCACCCATCCAGGCGCTTGAAGTCGAACCCCAGGTCACGAAGACCCGCGAGAGCATGTTCAACATGATCGGCGGCGCGCAGTTCGCCGACATGCTGGTTGAGGTGGATGCCAAAACCCGTTTCAGCCAAGCGCTGCTGGGCCGGATGGCCAAGGACATTGGTGAGTTGAAGGCGGTGTACGGCGCCCTGTACGCGCATGGGACGGAGAACAACGCCAAGGGGGTGTGCGCCATGATCTCCGGCCTGCAAGTCTCACAAATCTCCATGGCCATGCGTGCGCTGGAGGCCAGCGGGCGCCTACGGGAGGCCAACACACGCATCATCGATTTCCAGCAGAGCATGCCGATTGCGATGCTCTGGGGCCAGGGCGACAAGGCATCCTCCGATTCGATGACGCTCGATACCTCACGGCATCTTCACTCGGCGCGCATGGAGTACCGCCGCAAACAGCATGGGATGGGCATCTATGTGCACATGCTTGACACCTGGGCGCTGTTTCACGACCAGCCCATCGTCATCAACGATCGGCAGGCCGCGCCAGCGGTGCACGGCGTCGAAGCACACAACTGCACCCGGCGCGAGGATCAGATCCGCCTGTCCCTGCTGGCCGTCGACACCCATGGCTACACCAACGCAGCCATGGCGATCGCCAAGCTGCTGGGCTTCGATCTGTGTGTTCGCTTGCGCCAGCTGTCGGAGCGCAAGATGTTCATGGCATGGGGTACTGCACCGCCCGAATCGCTGGAGCGGTTGGTCGTGGGCAAGGTCTCGCTGCGGAAGATCCGTGCCGGCTGGATGGAGCTGCTGCGCCTGATCGCCTCCATCCGTCAGGGCCGCCTCACAGCCGCAGAAGCCATCGCTCGCCTGGGCAGCGCCGCCCGGGGGGATGCTGTGCACGCTGCAGCAGACGAACTGGGAAAGCTTCTGCGCACTGTTTTTCTGTGCGACTACTTCACCATCCCTGAGTTCCGCCGCGAAATGCACGCACTGCTGAACCGCGGCGAGTCCATCCATCTATTGCAGCGCGCCGTGTACCACGGGCGCGTGGGCGTCTCGCGCGGCCGTCGGGCCGATGAACTGCGCGCTATCTCGACGTCGCACACCCTGCTGACCAACGTTGTGATCGCCTGGAACACTATGAAGATGCAGGATGTCGTGGATCGCTGGAAGGCGCTCAAGCACCCCATCGAGGACCACTGGATCCGGCGCATCGGGCCGGTGCACTTTGAGCACGTGAACTTTAAGGGCACCATCACCTTCGAGATCGATTCGTACGCAGATGCGCTCATTCAGCGCCAGTCCAAGGTGCGCGCGCGCCGGGTTTGATCCAGGTAGTCCGGATTACGGGAGGTCGAAGCTCGGGTCGGCCGGCGTCGAGGGGCACATGTTCGGGAATGGTGGATTTTCAGAACCGGCTCTTTTCTCGTGCATTTCACCCGGTTAGCGGTTCACGTTGATCAATGAAATCAACGACTTAGCGAATTGATCAAAAAACAGCCGGCTCTTTTTCCGTGCGATTCACCGGGTTAGGTTTTGGCGCTGACAATTGCCCGCCGCCCTGACGGGGGGTCATCACGGAGAAGAACGATGGGACAAGCGAAGCTCAAGCAGCGCGCGGCCTTTGCGCCGGCATTGGTCGATGAGTGGGAATCGGACGATGGAGTCAACTTTGCGGTGGCGCTCGCGCGAGTAACGGGCTGGCTGCTTCATGTGGATTGGTGGGTGCCGTCGCTTGATCCGGACAACAACGTCGCTCTTGAGAATTGCAAACCACTGCGCGTGTACGTGGCGGACAACGGAACCCGGATTTTTGATGTGCGAGGCAACCGGTCACTCGGTGACTTCATTCATCGAACGATTCGGCCTATGGCTGTTCGGCACGGCATGGGCGGGGTCAGGACGCGCTACTACGCTGAAAGCGCGCTCGCGTCGCTGCCTCTGCGGTGCACACCAGATCCGACCAAGATCGAAAGCGCAACCAAAGCCATCGAGGCCAACACACCTTATCTGGCTTCGATTCCCAAGCGGTTGGCACCCTGCATCCCGGCCGCCGAGGCGGCCGAATACACATTCGGTAGGTGTGCCGCGTTCGCGGAAGCGATGGGTGTGCTGACGGGCTTGGACCCCGTAGCGCTACTGGCCATCCGATTCGAGCCTGGTGCGGAAGGAACCGAGCACGGGGCCGATGGCTATGTTCATAGCTTCGTTCTGCACCCAGACGGGATGGGGGAAGACAGCTGGGGCAAAGCGAATGTCAGGGACATCGCTCAACGATTTGGTGTCGTCGAATTCCGGCTCAGCAGCGAGGCGCACGGCCGCGTCGTGAACAACCAGCAGCGCAACTCGCCAGAGCTCTACGAAACTGCATTCGCCAAGGCCAAAGAACTCATCCAGACGTATCGACAACAGTGAGTTGCTCCGGTCACTAGCCGTGCCAACACTCAGGAATTGCCGCGCCCGACAATGTGCTCAAAACGCTTCATACGCTGCACAGCGTATGGTTGCCAATTTTTCATTGAACCCAACGCAGCGAGGCTACGGCTCAGTTGTGGCGCTTTTTAGATAGTCCCTCAGTGCTGGCTCGCACTGCCTTTGATGGTGCAGCGGGTTTGAACTGCTCGATCAGGTCGCGCAACGTGTTGGCTTCAGCCTTGAACTGTGATGCCTGCTGTCGGGCGTCCTGCAACTGCTGATTCTGAGCGTCGAGGGATGCCGTGAGGTTTTTGACTGCTGCCTTGGCGGCTTCGAGTTCGGCGCTCATCCGTGTGGTTGCCGTGACGACTTCCAGCGCCTTGGACTGGCTTTGGCGTTCAGTCTCGACCAGCTTGGCGCGCACGCCTTCCAGATGCTTCTCCGCCACCGCGCGCCCGGCTCGCTCCTGTTCAATTTCGCGCAGCGCCCGACGCTCGGCGCCAGCGGCCCGCTCATTGGCGGCCTCAATGGCCGTGCGCCCTTTGTCCAGCTCGGCGCTGAAATCCGCCCGGATGCGCTCCTGCTGGGCTTGTAACTCGCCCACTTGGTGCTGCAGCGCTTCTGTGCGTGCCATGGTGGCCGCGTGCGAACGGCGCTCGCCCTCATGGGCCCCGTTGCTCGCTTGAAGCTGCACCTCCAATTCGGCCAAGTGCCCGCGCATCTCCTGATTGAGAGCCTCTGCTGCCTTGGCGCGATCCTGCTCGGCTTCCAGATCCGTCAATGCTTTGGCCGTCTCGGCCTGCGCTTCCACTCGAAGGGCGGCCAGCTCGGTCCTGGCCAGCTCGGTGGCTTGGCCCCAAACCGCCTGCACGGCATCGGCCGCGGCAACTTTGAGCGCTTCGGGCAGGTCCGGGTGGTCGATCTCGACCCGGGCTTTGTTGCGCAGCTCCTCCCAGAACCTGGCCAGCGCTTCTGCCGGAGCGCTCATCGAACCCTTGCGCACGTACTGGTACAGCTTGCTGGCCGTGGGCGTGATCCCGTGCCGAAAGAACAGCAGCGCGCAGACCTCACGGTACAAGGCCTTGGTTTCGCTGAACCGTTCCTTGAGCGTTTCGATCTCCGTTTGGATTTCTGATTCGATGTTCATGAATGAATAATACAACGTATACCGTTAGACTTATTGATTTTCTAACTTATCTATGGACATAATTATTGTTATGTCCATAATCATGCATCAGTCCCAGAAACAAAAATACGCCAGTGTCAGAAATCACCACCATCGACCAGATCGTCGTGCCCGAAAGGTTGGACGGGCGCCAAGGCCGCAACCGGGGCGCGGGACGCCAGCAGATCTCGGCGAGCGACGACCGCTCTGCGGTCTTGGCCTGGCTCGCGCGCTATGTGGACTCGCCGGCCACGCTGGCGAGCTACCGCAAGGAGTCCGAACGCCTCCTGTTGTGGTGCGTGCTCCAGCACCAGGTTGCCTTGTCGGACCTGACACACGAAGACCTGCTGGTCTACCGGCGCTTTCTGACCAATCCGGAGCCTGCGCACCGCTGGATCATGAGCCCAGGGCAGAAGCCCGCGCGCAGTTCACCGGCGTGGCGACCCTTTGCCGGCCCGTTGAGTTCATCCAGCGTGCGCCAGGCGCTATCCATCATCAACAGCCTGTTCAGTTGGCTGCTTGAAGCGGGCTATCTGGCTGGCAACCCGCTGGCCCTGGCACGTCGAAAGCGGTTGCACCGCGCGCCGCGGGTGACACGATTTTTGCCAATGGCCCATTGGCAAGAAGTCCGCCAGACCATCGAATCCCTACCCACTGCCACAGACCGGGAGCGTGCACACGCGGCTCGGGCGCGCTGGCTGTTCTCTTTGCTCTATATCGGCGGCATGCGCGTTTCGGAGGTTTGTGGCGGCGTCATGGCCGGATTCTTCTGTCGGCGCGGCGCCGACGGCAAGGAGCGATGGTGGCTGGAGTCCACCGGCAAGGGCGAGAAGACCAGATTGATTCCGGCCACGGCAGAACTGATGGCCGAATTGATGTTGTATCGGCGCTCGCGCGGCCTCTCACCATTGCCGGCGCACGACGAGGCAACACCCCTGCTGATTCCGGTGATCGGTCCGGTAAAGCCGATGGCACGCACAGCCGTGCACGAAATCGTCAAGGGCATCATGCGTGCCACCGCCGAGCGCCTGCGACGTGTTGGCCACCCCGAAGCCGATGCGGCGGCAGCGCACATCGAGCAGGCTTCGACGCACTGGATGCGTCACACTGCAGGAACCCACCAGAGCGATCAGATCGATCTCAAAGTCGTGCGCGACAACCTGGGCCACGCCAACATTGCCACCACCAACACCTATGTTCATGCCGAAGATGACTCACGGCATGACGCAACGTCACAAGCACACCGAGCAGGATGGGCGGTCCGGTAGCCGTTACTGGCGCTGTTGAGCAGCTACTGTGCGGCGATTGATCCACTGGCACTCCCCCAACTGCTCGCCCTTCGGCGTCGGCTCACTCCCGCAGTGGTTTAGCCGATGCGACTCACTAACCGTGCGAGGCGGATAGCAGCACGGCCGCCCCCAGCCCTGCCGCTAGCGCAGCGGTCTGCCAGGCGATCTGCATACCAGCCGGCTCGCGGCGCAGATAGGGCAGCAAATCGGCGATGGCGATGTAGATAAAACCGGCGGCAGCCAGCACGAGCGCATAGGGCAAAAACGCCTGAGCGTGCGAAAGGAACAGATAGCCGACTAGGGCACCCAGGACCGATGCCAGTCCGGACAGCGCATTGAGCACCAGCGCCCGGCGAAAGCTCAAACCGGACGACAGCAGCAGCACAAAGTCCCCAGCCTCTTGCGGAATCTCGTGGGCGATGACGGCAATCGCGGTCGCCCAGCCCAGCGCCGGATCCGTCAGGAAGGCGGCCGCGATCAGGACGCCATCGACGAAGTTGTGGAAGCCGTCGCCGATCAGCACCGTCAGAACGCTCTCCCTGCCCAGGCCGTGCGTGTGTGTGTGCGTCGGCTGGTGTCCTTCTTCTGGGGCGCTATGGCTGTGGCGCCAAAGCGTGGTTCGCTGCAGCGCATAAAAGCCGATGAAGCCCGCCAGCAGCACGGTAAACAGTGTGTGGGCGTCGGCTCCGGATTCGAAGGCTTCGGGCAGCACAGACAACATCGCGGCGCCGAGCAGCAGCCCTGCGGAGAACCCGACCATGCGCGGCAGCCAGTAGTGCGGCAAGCCCTTCAGCAGAAACCCCGCCACGATGACACTCAGCACGCCGCCCAACAGGGAGGCCAACAAGATGGAGGCGAGCAGCATCGGATCAGCCTTTGACCAAACCCAGGTAGCCGTGGTAGCCGACATACAGGCCGACCAGCAGAATGAGCGCCCCGGAAACATACGGCGCACGACGCGCGATCTCCCCGAAACCGCTCCACCTTTTGGCCGCATGGCGCGCGCCAATGGCCGCAACCGCGCCGGACAGCACCAGCGTCAACGCCAGACCGATGCTGAAGCACAGGACCAGCGCCGCGCCAAGCGTGACCTCCTTGAGTTGCAGACACAGCAAAAGGACCGTGATCGCGGCCGGGCACGGAATCAAGCCTCCGGTCAGTCCAAACACGATGATCTGCCCGGTCGTGACTTGACGATTGGCGAAGCGGTTGCGGATCTGATTGGCATGGGCGCGTTCGTGGGCATCCTGAAAGCCTGGGGAATTGACATCCAGGCCAACATCCTTGTGGCTGTGGCCATGATCCGTTTCGGTGTACCGGACGTCGTAGCTATGCGTATGGTTGCCATGACCTAGCTGGAGCTGCGCAGCAAACTCGTGTGGCTCGGGAATTTCTTGCAGCGATTCCAGGAAGTCGCCATTGTTTGTGAAGGTGAACAACTGCACCTCCCCACCGGCTCGCTCGGTCCGAACCTTGACTTCCGACGCCTCCCAGCGACCGTCGCCTGCCAAGTCGGCATGCAGCCGAAAACGCGGCGCAACGCCTTCTTCAAAAATCTCCAGCCGGACGACGCCGTGGCCGGTATCGATGTACCGGATTGCGTCATCATGACCGTGCGTGTTCTGTTCCTCGTGGCGGCGCTGGCGCTCTTCCCGCCAGGTGCGCCACATCATCCAGAGGGCCACGCCAATGATCAGCACGGCCGACGCCAGCTGCAGGTAAGGCTCGGTGGTCTCGCCACTCCACTTCTCGCCAAAGTACAGGCCCAGCATGGCGACGACCCAGACGACGGCCGTGTGAGAAATAGTGGCCGACAGGCCCAGCAGGACGGCCTGGCTGACTGTGCCGCGAATGGCCACGATGAACGCCGCCATCATGGTTTTGGAGTGGCCGGGCTCCAGTCCGTGAAGGGCACCAAGCAGGATGGCACTCGGGATGAACAGCCAGGCGCTGGCGGTTCCTTGCTGTAGCAGGGTTGAAAAGTCGGTCATTTTTTGGGGAGCCGGACAACAATCGCGCTGGACGATTGCTGTAGGGAAAGGGCTTATTCTATCGACCTATCCAGGGGGTATGGATATAAACCCATTGATCCCAATGCAAACTCCTGCTGCTCAAGCCACTCATGTCGAGCCGTGGCGATTCTTGTCGGCGATCAAAAAGAGATGCGAATGCCGCCTGCACCCTGAGCCACCATCCTCGGCCGCAGCCACGTGATGCTCCGCGTCAGGGTGTCACGTTGATGCGGCAGAGAAAGCCATCAGCGCAGCCAAAATCTGGTGACTCACGACCACCTGGATCACTGCCTGGAAGATGTTGTGGGCGCTGGGCCGGCGAGCATGAGCGCTTCGACTGCCGAGTTCAAGCACATCACGATGTGATGTAGTCGGCCTCTCGCCGGCTGGCCCTTAGTCGCGGAAGATGGTGCGAAATAGCGCACCGCAGCCGGAACATGCCAGAAGCCCAAATACGGCGGTGATCATGACCGCGACGAGCCTCTTGCGGCTCCTGCGATCAGATTGCGGGAAGGGCTTTGCGGTCTCCATGCCATGAAAGTAAACCGATTCGTGCATGCTTTCAAGCGGGTTGACCTGCGACCAACGCGGTCTTGACTTTAGAATATCCTGGGGGATAGGATGATCAAATGACCGAAGCCCATCTCCATACCGCCCATCCCGATGTGATCAAGCGCCTGAAGCGTGCCAGTGGACATCTGCAAAACGTGATTGCCATGATTGAAGCGCAGCGGGCGTGCGCGGACATCGCCCAGCAGCTCCACGCGGTAGAGAAAGCCATCAGCGCGGCCAAGAGGTTGGTGATTCACGATCACCTGGATCACTGCCTGGAAGATTTGGTGGGCGCTGGGCCGGCGAGCGTGCGCTCCTCGATTGCTGAGTTCAAGGACATCACGAAGTATTTGTAGCCGCCACCGAAACAGGCCAATAGACCGAAGGCAGCAGCCAGACAGCCTTGGCCGGTTGCTGACTGCGGCGCGCGGCTGGTAGACCAAGCACGGCACTGGGCACCCCGTCCTATTCCCACTCCACTTCCAGATAGGTCCTGCTTGCGTTGCCCGGGTGCAATTCGTCCGCATCTGTGGGTTGCTTGAACGGCAAACTCCGTTTCTAGAAGATCAACGCTACGGCGACCGCGGTCAGCCCACCGTTCGACCACCAAAGTCCAATCGTGAATCACGGGTGTTGACGAAACGAGCGGGATAGACCGGAACGGTCCCCTGGCCAACGCGGCGATCATCCCTCAGATGCGACTGCCAGGTTATCGGCTGTACGTGTCCGGGACGGGCGCCGCATCAATGAAGGCGACGCGCCAGCTGAAGCCTTGCAAGCATGTGGACGTTCCACTCCGCCGGGCCACCACGCTCCAGCACGAACTGGCGCGTGTGATCGACGGCAACGTTCGGTCCCCGGGCGAATCCTGTCTCCGTGGCAAACAACGTTGACACCTGGCCACCGTCTTCCACGGCCTGCAGGACGTCGCTAACTTGGGCGACCTGCGGACCGGCGAGCCAGTCGCACAGCCACTTGTCGATGACGCCCCACTCAACGTGTGTCACGACACCTGCGACGTCCTGGGAGACACGAGAGACAACACACAGGCAGCCGTTGTGCCCTCGCTCTTCCATCACACGCCGGAACGCCTCCGGCCATGCAACCCCGTCCGTGCCTTCGGCTCCATCGCGCGAAGGCACCCCATTCCTCTTTAGATTCTTCATTTGCTACTGTTCCTCAATCGCGGGCGAATCGTCGTGAGGTCGGCCAACCGGGCGGCCATGACATCGACGGCTAGAGACTTGGGCAGGGTGTCGGAGCCGACAAAACGCAGATAAAAGCTTGGCAAGCTGGTTCCCCCTATGGCCTGCGCAGTTCCAAGCCGTGCGTGAGTCTAAGGAATTGCTCTCGTTGGTTCCAGAAAATTTGAGTGATCACGGGTTATCCCTCGGTGACTAACCCGGCTTTCTGCGCCGAAATTGAAATCATCCCGATCACGTCGACATTGCGTTCGCGCCGGATAGTGCAAGCCTGAAGAATGCCATCCCATCGCGGCCTTGCGCATTCGCTGCGGTCCGGCTTCGTGACCGGGGCCGGTGCCCAAAACGTCTCGATCGATGACACGAGGGCGATGACGGGCCACCAGTCCGTGGCAGTGGTGCTTGGATATCAACGCCGGGGTGGGCTAGCAGTCCTCCAAGCCGGGGACAGTATTCGATCGCTTGAGATCTGGCATGCATGGCGCCCATGACCATCAGCGACAAATTGAAATCTTGGTCCAGGCGACTCTAACGCGACGGAATGACGCTTTGGCCCCGAACACCTTGGTATGCGAAGGCGCTCAGTGTGTTTGTGGTGGCCTACCGGTCTTGGCGCCGCAAGCCACTCATTCCCGCTCGATTTCCAAATAGACCCTGCTCGCGTTGCCCGGATGCAATTCGTCGGCATTTGCAAGCTGCTTGAACGGCGAAAGATCGAAGCGTCGCACCGATTGACTGATGTCCTCGTTGCGTTCAACGGCATCCTTCATGTGCAGGCGCAACGCCTGCAGGTAATCTCGAGTGTGCGCTCTCGCGGTGGCCAGTTCGGTGACGTGTCCATGTCCCGGCACGATGCGAATGGGATTGAGTTTTTCCACTTCGGCAAATGCCATCAGCCATTGCCGCGTGTTGCTGACCGGGATGACTGCCAGCAATCGGTCCACGTAGACGATGTCTCCCGAGAACAGAACTTTGGCATCTGGCAACCAGACCATCATGTCTCCTGGCGTGTGCCCGCCCCCGCGATGCAGCAGCTCCACCGTTCGGCCACCAAAGTCCAATCGTGAATCACTGGTGTTGACGAAACGAGCGGGATAGACCGGAACGGTCCCCTGAAGCTTGTCGCCCAGAATCGTCCGCAACGCGGCCAGCTGGTCTCCCGATCGCGTGCGCATGTCCGCCGCTGCCGCGGCATGGGCAATCACTTCAGCGCCTTGCTCCTTGAAATAGCCATTGCCCAGCCATCGATGGTCCTGACCGCCGGTGTTGATCACCCAGCGCACCGGCTGCGGGGTGATCCTCTTCACGGCCTCATGGATGGCTCTCGCACTGGCGTAGGTGGCCCCACTGTCAATCAGCAGCGCACCCGCAGGGCTGACCACCAGTCCGATATTGGCGTTGAGACCTTCGTTCTCGGAGGTTCTCCCGCCGATGTCCCCTACGTGGGCGTAGACCCCTTGCGCGACGGCTTCGAACTTCACTTCCAGCGCATGACCGATCGTCATGCTGCACAGCGCGATGATCCCAAGAATTGTTTTTTTCATCATCACAGTTCAGTCTCATTGCATGGCTGGAGGCCAGGCGTGGGTTTCTTCCTGGGCATCGCGGCACCAGGCGTAGAGCGCGTCGTACATCACCATGCCGTGACGCAGCATCTCGTGGTCGTCCGAAAACACCCGAGACAGGCCCAGCGAGATTGCGTAGAGACCGGCCGACTGAGGGGTGAGATCGAGCCTCGAAGTGTCGGCACCACGCACGATGCCGGCGAGCCGGTCCAGCGCCGGATCGTCGAGCCGGTAATTCGCCAGAAAGGCATCGAAACTGCACAGCTCGCCGACATGGCTCAGCTCCACGCCGGGGATGTCGTAGGGCGTGGCACCCGTTTCAGTGGCCATGCTCAGCACTTCACGGGCCGGCACGTAGAGGAATTCGGCCGCCGGGTCGATGAAGCGCTGGATCAGCCAGGGGCAGGCAATGCGGTCGATCTTGGGGCGTTCGCGCGTGATCCATTTCATGATGTGCCTCCTTGTTTGCCCACCAGGTCCTGGCCGGCCGCTTGCCACCCGTCGAGGCCGCCGCGCAGGTAGCGCGCATCCAACCCGGCCGCGCGCAACCGCAATACCGTGGCGCGACTGACTTCATGGCCGTAGACGCAATACGCTACAACGGGTTGGTCACGGGGCAGATCGGTAGACCACTGCCCCACGGTGGCGGGGTCGCACCAGCGCGCGCCCGGCATCATCTGCGTGGCCTGCTCGAACACGCTGGCGCGGCGCACGTCCAGCAGCAGCGCACCAGGCACGTCTGCGTGGTCAGCGCCGAATGGCTCGCTCGCCGCATGCACTGCCGCCTGGTAGCGGGCGTACACACCGGCCCAGTCGATGCAGGCCATGAAGGCATCGACATAGGCGCCCGCCGCAGCACCGAAGTCGAGGTGGTAGGCGTGTTCGTACATGTCCAGTGCCAACAGCGGCACGCCCCCGGCCAGCGTGTGGGTGTGGTCCGCGGCCCACTGGTTGACCAGCGTGCCCTCGCGCGGCTGGAACATCAGCAGCATCCAGCCCGAGCCACCGCCCAGTGCTTTGGCGCAGGCCGAGAACTCCTCTCGCCATCGCTCGAAGCTGCTAAAGCTCGCGTCGAGTGCGAGCTGCATTGCGGGCTTCATCGTCTGGCCGTCTCCCCCCAGGCCGCTGAAATAGAGCTCGTGCAGCAGCATGGAATTGGTGGCAATCAGCTCTTCGCGCTTGAGACCATTGAGCACGAACCCGGGCGTGCTGGCGAACGGCGTTGCCGCGAGTTGCGCCCGAATAGCATTGAGGCGCTTGACCGCACCCCCATAGTTGTTCTGGTGGTGGCTGCTCAGCAAGCGCTCCGAGAAACCGGCTATTGCGCCAGCAGCGAACGGCAAGGGCAAAACATTGACGGTGTTCATTGCATTCTGATCAGAGCGAGCAGCGCGATCTGGTGGAGGGAAACAATCAGCCCGGCGACCGCGCACGCACCGAGCAGAGGCAAAACACCCATCTTGAAGCGGAACAGCGCCACCAGCGCCAGCAGCGTGATGACGACCGACGGCAGGTCGAGCGATGCGCCAAAACCCCGCGGCCACCACACGTGGTACGCAAAGAACAGCGCGAGGTTGAGGATCACGCCGACCACCGCGGCGGTGATCGCCGACAGCGGCGCGGTGAAGCCCAGCTTGCCGTGCGTGGCCTCCACCGCCGGTCCGCCGGCCAGGATGAACACGAACGACGGCAGGAAGGTCACAAAGGTCACGACCGTGGCCGCCAGCGCGGCGCCCAGGAACAGCGCATCGGGCCCCAGCACTTCCTTCGTCCAGCCACCCACGAAACCCACGAACGCCACCACCATGATCAAGGGGCCGGGTGTGGTTTCGCCCAGTGCGAGGCCGTCGATCATCTGTGCACCACTCAGCCACTGGTGCGTGTCCACCGCGCCCTGGTAGACGTAGGGCAGCACCGCATACGCGCCGCCGAAGGTGAGCAGCGCGGCCTTGGTGAAGAACCAGCCCATCTGCGTGAGCGTGCCCTGCAAGCCCTGCGTCGCCAGCAGCGCCGCCATGGCGATCAGCCATAGGCCCAGGCCCGCGGCCAGTACCTTGGCCAGGTGCGGCTTCGAGAAGCACGCATGCGCTGGCGTGGGGGTGTCGTCGTCGATCAAGGCCGGGCCATAGCCCGCCACCTTGGAACCATGTCCGCCTCCAATGGCAAAGACCTGGGGCCAACGCCGGGCACCGAAGTGACCGATGAGACCTGCGGCCAACACGATGGCAGGGAATGGGGTGTTGAAGGCGAAGATGGCCACAAAGGCAGCGGCCGCGATCCCCCACATCCAGGGGTTGCGCAGCGCGCGCGTGCCGATGCGGTGCGCCGCGTGCAGCACCAGCGCCGTGACGGCCGGTTTGATGCCATAGAAGATGCCCGCCACCACGGGCACGTCGCCGAAGTTCAGGTACACCCAGGACAACCCGATCAGGATGAACAGCGAGGGCAGCACGAACAGCGCGCCGGCCACGATGCCGCCCCAGGTGCGGTGCATCAGCCAGCCGATGTAGGTGGCCAGCTGCTGGGCCTCTGGCCCGGGCAGCAGCATGCAGTAGTTCAGCGCGTGCAGGAAACGCCGCTCGCTGATCCAGCGCCGGCGCTCCACCAGCTCGGTGTGCATGATGGCAATCTGCCCGGCCGGGCCACCGAAACTGATGAAGCCGAGCTTGAGCCAGAAGCGGAAGGCCTCCCAGTAGCTCACGGGGGCGGGCCGTTCAGTGGGTGCGAGGGCGTTCATGCTTGCCTTCCTTCTGCCGGGGTGGCCAACAGGGCGTCGAACACCGCCGATGCGGCCGCCAGCAACTGGTCGTCGTCGTTGTGCATCTCGCGCAGTCCGGCCAGCACGGCCTCCAGGCCGATTGCCTCGGGCACCGGGATGCCGCCCGCGTCAAGGCAGTGCACCATGGCACCGATGCGCATCAATCGGGGATCCTGGTCGAGCCGGAAGCTGGCGAGCAGCACTTCGAACGTGACACGGGGACCGACATGGCTGAAGCGTGCGCCATCGAAGTCGAAGCCGATGGCGCCGCGCGGCAGGCGCGCCACATCGGCCAGCCAGACAAACTCAGCCCGCCTGTCGATGAAGCGCGCGATCAGCCAGGCGCTGGCCAGGCGGTCCACCCATGGGCGCGCTCGGGTAGCCCATCGCTTGCCCTGGAACTGGTCTCCATCGAGCAAAGCGATGCCGTGGTCAGGCAGGGCTCGAGGTTCGCCCTTGGAGTAGTGAGCGTCCAACGCGTCGCGCAGGTCAGCCAGTGTGACCTGGGCCTGCAGCGCCGCCTCGCCGGGAAAGTAGTCGGTGCGCTGCACCTCTTCAAGCGCTTGTGCCAAACCACGCCAGCGCCGACGCGCGACGGCCTCACCGAGGTCGTCCAGCTCCACATGCAAGGCCTCAGCCGTGGCGCGCCAGGCCCCGTAAGCCTCTCCCCGGTCGAACAGCGCCAGCAATTCCATGCGCTGGGCGTCGTCGGTCGCGTCCAGGCGCAGCACCATGGCTGAGCCGCCATGTTCGCGCGCCTCGTCGGCCAGTGGCTCGAACAGCGCCTGCCGCTCTTCGGGCAAGAGATAGGCCCCATCGCGCAGCGCTGCACAACCCAGGGCTTTGAGCGCGCGCCAGATTCGCACCCGCACCGAGGAGGGTTGGGTCGGCAACGTGATGAGCAGCATGGCAAACATGGATTGCAATATACATCACAGAATCTGAAATAACAATTACAAGGCTGGATGGAGATGCGGGCACGGCTGGGCAGATTTCGATCAGCAAGAGCCCTGCAAGAGCCGCTTTAGCTGTCCGGTCCAGGCCACCGAGGATGGTGGTCATCCACCACATAGGGATGTGCGTGCCTCAGGCCGTGCGCTGCGGGCGTTCCATCGTGCAGATGTGCATGCCCCGCAGGCAGCTCTGCATGCTCGTGCTCGATCACATCGGGGTCATGGGCAGGCCAGACCCGCAACGCCACCAACACGGCCATGAGCGCGGCCAAACCCAGGCAGGCAAACGTCAGCGGCATTCCCAGTCGCGCGCCCAGCCATCCAGCCAGCGGATAGAAGATCAGCCAGCACGCGTGCGAGAGCGCGAACTGGGCCGCAAAAAGCGCTGGTCGATCCTCCGACTGGGCCGAGCGCCGCAAGAGGCGGCCCGATGGCGTCTGAGCGGTTGAGTAGCCCAAGCCCATCACGAACCACAACATCAGCGTCCCCGTGTACGAAGCCACCTGGGTGCCGATCCCCAAACCCGCGACCAGCAGGGCCACGCCCGCGATCATGGCCACTCGATCGGACAGCTTGTCCAACAGGCGCGGCAGACCCAGTGCTGCCACCATCGAGCCGGCCCCAAAGAGGGCCAGCGCCAGTGCCACCGACTTCTGCGTGAGGCCCATGTTGGCCTGGACGATGACCACCGTGTTGACGAACACCATGGAGCCGGCGGCGGCCACCGCTGCGCTGATGGCCAACAGCCCTCGCAAACGGGGCGTCGCCAGGAAGATTCGCAACCCACGTGTGGTGCGGTCATAGATCCCACGGCGCTCGGGCGCGGGATTCTTCGGCAGCGCCACCGAAACGACCAATGCGGCAGAGGCCAGGAAGCCCAGAACGGTGCCTGCAAACAAGTCGTGAAAGCCGATGACCGTCAGCAGCGCAGCGGCCAGCATCGGACTGACCAGACTCTCCATGTCGTACGCCAAGCGGGAGAGCGACAAAGCCTTCGTGTAGTCCTTTTCCTCAGGCAAGACGTCCGGTATGGTCGCCTGGAAGGTGGGTGTGAAAGCGGCTGAGGCGGCCTGCAGCACGAAGATCAGCACATACACCTCCCAGATCTGGGTGACGAATGGCAACAACAGCGCCACTGCCGCGCGCACCAGATCCAGCGACACCAGCACAGCGCGGCGCGGGAAGCTGCTTGCAAAAGCGGCGGCCACCGGCGCCACACCCACGTAGGCCATCATCTTGATGGCCAATGCCGTTCCGAGCACGACGCCGGCGTCATCGCCGGCCAGGTCGTATGCCAGAAGGCCCAGCGCGACCGTGGCCAGCCCAGTGCCCAGAAGAGCGATCACCTGAGCGGCGAACAGGTGGCGATAGGTGCGATGACCCAGGATGTCGAGCATGCTGGTGGCCTCGGTTATCCAATGAGGATGGGTGCGATGGCTCGCACTACAGGTAGCGCGTGATTTCCTTGAACTCTTCCATTGAGTGACGTTGACCACGCGGCAGCGGCCCCACCAGATCTTCCAGGCAATGGTCCAGGTGATCCTGAATGAGTGTTTTCTTGGCCTGCTGAACAGCCTTCTCCACGGCCTGCAGTTGCTGGGCAATGTCCAGGCAGGTGCGGCCCTGCTCGATCATTTCGACGATGCTGGCGAGATGCCCGTTGGCCCTCTTCAACCGCTTGATGATGGCGGGATGCGATGCGTGTGTGTGATGTTCGGCCATGACAGATCCTATGCCCCCGGGGGGGATATTATAATCCGGGCTCTTCGACTCTATCTGCCGACCGAACCCGCATGACGCATCGCGAAACCGCCTCATCAACATGGCCGCGCCTGCCGCTTGCCATGTGGTGGCTCGTGGCGATGGCGCTCGTGCTCGGCGCCGTGCTGTCACCGGTGGGCACCTTGAACTCCCACGGCTTGGCAGAGATCACTGCGATTCAACACGGCACGTCTTGTGACGAAGATGTGGCATGTGGACATGTGCACGAACACGTGGATGAGGGCGAGGCCACGGGTGTCGCACACCATTCCGCCAGCGCCGAGCATGCGCAACACAGCGCGGACCATTCTCACGACAAGGCATACGCGCCGCGCGGTGCTTTGAGCCAACCCATGGCCCGACCCACCAGCTGGCTGGCCATCGCCGCACCCAGGGTCGAACGGATGGCCCCGTCACGGCTTGACCGCCCTCCGATGGCACTGACGCTCGCCTGATTTGCAGCCGCTGCCGAGTGCAGCACTCTCGTTCTCAGACCATCGGAGTCTTCTTCATGCACAGCTTTCTTCACGACAGGCTGCCACGTTCGCCCTGGGCGATCTGGCAGACCAGCCTGTTACTTCTATCCGCGTTTTTTCTTTCTCTGCTCCTCGGTACCACCGAAGCGCTGGCCCATGCGGTCACCGAGGGCGACAAGGGCTACATCCAGGAAATCTCGGGCGTCAACCTGTTGCCGTTCGTGTACCTGGGTGCGAAGCACATGATGACGGGGTACGACCACATCCTGTTCCTGTTCGGGGTGATCTTCTTCCTCTACAGGATCAAGCACATCGGCATCTACGTGAGCCT
This sequence comes from Hydrogenophaga sp. GW456-12-10-14-TSB4, assembly GCF_059424305.1. NCBI lineage: Bacteria > Pseudomonadati > Pseudomonadota > Betaproteobacteria > Burkholderiales > Comamonadaceae > Hydrogenophaga > Hydrogenophaga sp. GW456-12-10-14-TSB4. The sequence continues at coordinate 93,072 of NZ_JBWKZH010000009.1, forward strand.
GTTTGCGTTGGGTCACTCCACCACCATGATCCTGGGCGTTTACTTCAACGTCGGGATCAACAGCTACCTGATCGACGCGATCATTGGTCTGTCCGTGGTCTACAAGGCCTTGGACAACATCGGTGCTTTCCAGCGTTGGTTGGGGTTCCAGCCCAACACCAAGATCGCCACCCTGGTGTTTGGCCTGTTCCATGGTTTTGGCCTGTCCACCAAGATCCTGGAATACGAGATCTCGCCCGATGGGCTGGTGCCCAACCTGCTCGCCTTCAACGTGGGCGTGGAGATCGGGCAGTTGCTGGCGTTGGCCGTCATCCTGATCGGCATGAGCTACTGGCGCCGCACGCCCAGTTTCGCTCGCAACGCCTATACCGCCAACGTCGCCATGATGAGCGCCGGCTTCATTCTTGTGGGCATGCAGCTCACTGGCTACTTCGTGTCGTGAACACCCAAGGAATCTGAACCATGTACAACAGTGAAACCCCTTTGCGCGCCGAGCTCCCTTCCTCGAAGCAGTTGATGCGCTCCACCGTTCTGGCCGCGATCTCGGCTGTCGTCCTCCTCGTTGCCGTCGTTCTGCCGTCTGAGTACGGCATCGATCCCACGGGTGTGGGTCGCGTTCTGCGCTTGACTGAAATGGGCCAGATCAAGACCCAGTTGGCGGCGGAAGCCGCAGCCGACACCGCGGCCGCCTCTGGCAACTCCGTGGTGACATCGGCCCAAGCGCAGCAACCCCCTGCGAATGTCCGCAGCGCGCCGACGCAGGCCGCCACTCCTGCGGCCAAACCTCCCGTTCAAGAGGTTCCGTGGCGCGATGAAATGACGTTCACCCTGACCCCTGGCCAAGGCCTGGAGATCAAGATGCGCATGACCGAGGGTGCGAAGGCGGACTACGCCTGGGTGGTGCAGGGTGGAACGGTCAACTTCGACACCCATGGCGACGGTGGCGGACAAAACATCAGCTATGAGAAGGGGCGCGACGTGCCTGCCGATGATGGGCAGCTCGTGGCAGCGTTCACCGGCAACCATGGCTGGTACTGGCGCAACCGCGGCAAGGCCGACGTGAAGGTTGTATTGCGCACCCGCGGCGAATACACCGACATCAAACGCGCCATGTGAAAGCAGGGGCGCCTCATTCAACCAATGCGGCGCCCCGCCATCCGAACCACACAAAAGACCCCTTGATCATGCTGAAAACACAACGCTCCTTTGTCAAAACCCTTTTGCTCATCTGCCTCCTGTCTGGACTGGCTGCATGCGAAAAAACACCTTCCCAGGGAGGCTCTGGCGCATCCGGCCACGGACATATCCACGATTGAAAGCAAGGTCATGTGGCCTTTCTTGATTCCTCATTGAGGAGTGCCCATTCCTCTGTGGAGGCGCGAGGCTCCAAGCCAGAACGCACCTGATGTTGATGAACCGTTCGGCATCAGGTACTTCTTTTTCTTTTGACCGGTTAAGCAGATTCTTCAGCGATACCGCGCCATGGCTGCGTTTCGATAGAATTCACGGACAATGCGCCGCTGGCTAATCGCAATTTTTGCGCTCCACTTTTTTCTGAGTGTGGGTTTGTTTGCGATCGGGAAAATCGACACCGTCGGGGCGCAACAGGCAGGGGATGCCTCGACTACGCCCCTGTTCGCTGGAAGCGACCATCCTGTTCAGAGCGACGGCCTCATGGGCGTAGCGCCCGATCACGCACTCACAGACGGGCAACCAGATCTGCCCGAGATGCTGGCCGTTTCCATCGGATTGATGAGCAGCACATCGACCACGCTGCACCCAGCGCCACCGCCCTTCGTCAAGCTCATATTCCCGACGATCGAAGGGCCCAGACGCCCTCCCAAACACGACGCCATCCCCGCCTAAGGGCGGCTTCGGGTCGCCCCGCGGCCCGACCTTTGCGTTCTCGCTGAGCGCACACGACGATCTACTGGCTGGATTCGCGGTAAGTCACTGCATACCAGTTCGCAACGCATCGCTTTCACGCCGACTGCTCTGTCTTCGTCCCGCTGTTTGGGCAGGATATGCAGTCCCGGATTCCTGTTTCAAATCACTTTCACGTTCAAAGTTGACCCCATGGAAATCGCCATACTTTTCGCGCTGATTCTTCTCAATGGCTTGTTTGCCATGTCAGAGTTGGCGCTCGTCTCTGCTCGCAAGGTGCGGCTGCAGAAACTCGTAGACGAGGGTGACAAATCGGCCGCCGCTGCGGTCAAGCTCGGAGAGGACCCCACCCGATTCCTTTCGACCATCCAGATCGGTATCACGTCGATTGGTGTGCTCAACGGCATCGTGGGGGAAGCGGCGCTCGCCGCACCATTGGCGCTGTGGCTCGCCTCCGTGGGAGTACCCGATCCGTACAGCCAGTACGGTGCCACTGGTCTCGTTGTGGTGCTCATCACCTACTTCTCCATCGTGGTGGGGGAACTGGTGCCCAAACGCATCGGGCAGTCGCATCCCGAAACCCTGGCGCGCCTGGTAGCACGGCCTATTGACTGGCTGGCCATCGCCACAAAACCCTTCGTGCTGTTGTTGTCTGTCTCCACCCGGGCACTGCTGCGCTTGTTGGGGGTGAAGGAGTCCACCACGAGTGCCGTGACAGAAGAGGAGATCCACGCGATGCTGGCCGAAGGCACCACCGCCGGTGTGATCGAGTCCCATGAACATGCCATGGTGCGCAATGTGTTCCGCCTTGATGACAGGCAGATCGGCTCCCTCATGCTGCCACGCAACGACGTCGTGGTTCTCGATCTGGATCAGAGCTTCGAGATGAACATGGCACGCGTGGAAGCTTCCGACCATGCACGCTTTCCCGTGGTGCGTGGCAGCTTGAGCAACGTGGTGGGCGTGGTGAATGCTCGCAAGTGGCTGACCCAGGCACTGCGCGGCGAATCGCGCGAGCTGACCAATCAGCCGTTGCAGGATCCTCTGTATGTCCCTGAAACCATCACCGGCATGGAGTTGCTGGACAACTTCCGCCAATCCGGTGTCCAGATGGCGTTCGTGATCGACGAGTACGGCGAGGTGCAGGGCATCGTGACACTGCAGGACCTGATCGAGGCCATCACTGGCGAATTCAGCCCGCGTGACCCGGAGACCTCGTGGGCCATGCAGCGCGAGGACGGCAGTTGGTTGCTTGACGGTCACATCCCCGTGCCTGAGCTGAAAGACCGATTGAGTCTGAACGCAGTTCCCGACGAAGAGCGTGGGCGGTATCACACGCTCAGCGGCATGATGATGCTGCTCACGGGGCGCTTGCCGAAGGTGACCGACATGGTGACCTGGGAGGGCTGGAGGCTCGAGATCGTGGACATGGACGGTCGCTCCATCGACAAGGTGCTGGCTACCCGCATGCCGCAGGACACGGTAGAGAGCACTGACGAAGTGTCACACCCCGTATGAGCGCAAGGGTTTGCCTCAAGGTCGTCGCCTTTTGGTACTCCATCCTGATGCTTGGTGCGTGCGCAGATGGCTACCCTACCGAAGATGAAGCTCTTGTCCTGAAACACGGCATGAGTCGCGAGGCGACGCTCCAAGCCATGGAAATCATTGGCAAACGCAACTACCTGGATGACCGCTGGCGTTACGAACTGAGCAAGGACTGCGATCTACGCATTGAATCTCGCGCGCTGGCGGGCGGCACAACGGTGCTGAGCGTTCTCGCGAGGCAGGTCAAGGCCACGGTGGTTGACGAACCTGGGCCCGATTCCCACACGGTGTTAGCCCATTCTTCAAACCAGCCGCCCACCTCAGGTACGCCGGTTCTGGACAGCGCAAACTGGTATGACGCCACGCAGATGAAGTGGCTGATTGAGTACTTGCCTGCTGTTTGCACGAATAGCATGGGCATGCCTGAATGACCGATTCAGTGGGTGCCAAGTATGCCGAGCGCAAACGAGCGCGGCCTGAGCAGCAGTTGCGTGACGATTGCCGAGAAAGGCCTTCTCGCCAGTTCACGCCAGTTCACGCCAATTTTGCGAGGGGCGCTTCATCGCCGACGCATACCGGCGCGTGACCACTCAGGCCCTGATCGGAATCCAACTCAAGGGCTGCACAGAGTCTTGCCTACTTCGACATGATGGTCGATGCCGGAGATCCATAGGGGATCACGGGTTAACCCGTACGCCCTAACCGGGTCATTTGCGCCGAATTCGATATCACCCCTGAACTGATGATCGTGGTTGCCATCGTGGGGATACTCGCGACCATTGCTTACCCTTCGTACGAAGAATATGTGCGCCGATCCAAGCGCGCTGAAGTCCAGGCGCTGATGCAAGACCTCGCATTGCGACAGCAACAGCGCCTTCTCGACACGCGAGCATTTGCGGCTACTTTGACAGCCTTGAATGTGATCGTTCCACCGTCCATTGCCTCCCGCTACACCGTGACGATAGAGGTTGGGGCGGGCGCATTACCACCCAGCGCCGTGGCAGGCACGGTCGAAGTGACATACACCAAAACCAACGTCGATGGCAGCACCAGCGAAGCCCAGAAACGGGTCCCCTTCATCATAGGCGGCGTCAACCCAAAGGCGTCTCCGATCGAGGTGACCAAGGTCAACCCTTTGATTTCGCCTCGCCGTCAGCGCAGCTATTGGTACTTGGAGAACGCCCGCTGAGCGGCGATTCCAGTTCGCGACGGTGCTTCAGCTCTGCCATCTGCATGGCCGGGCCCGCGATGTGCTCTCGGTCTTGACAGCAGATCTCGGTGTGCCCGCCCTGCTCGCCGGATGTCACGCCTTGCGGGTCAAGGTGTCCACCGGCACATAGAACGCGCCGCCCGCGGCCTTGAACTCGGCCGACTTCGCGGCCATGCCCCGAGCGAGGACGTCGGTCTCGCTCAATCCCTGTTTTTCAGCGTAGTCCCTCACGTCCTGCGTGATCTTCATCGAGCAGAACTTGGGTCCGCACATGCTGCAGAAGTGCGCCTCCTTGCTGCTGTCCTTGGGCAAGGTTTCGTCGTGGAATTCGCGCGCCGTGTCCGGGTCGAGGCCGAGGTTGAACTGGTCGTGCCAGCGGAACTCGAAACGCGCCTTGCTCATGGCGTCGTCGCGCGCGCGGGCGCCCGGGTGGCCCTTGGCGATGTCGGCTGCGTGGGCTGCGATCTTGTAGGCGATCAGGCCCTGCTTCACGTCGTCGCGGTCGGGCAGGCCCAGGTGTTCCTTGGGTGTCACGTAGCAGAGCATGGCCGTGCCCATCCAGCCGATCATGGCCGCGCCGATGGCGCTGGCAATGTGGTCGTAGCCGGGCGCGATGTCGATGGTGAGCGGGCCCAGCGTGTAGAAGGGCGCCTCGTGGCAGTGCTTCAACTGCTCGTCCATGTTGGCCTGGATCAGGTGCATGGGCACGTGGCCCGGCCCTTCGATCATGGTCTGCACGTCGTGCTTCCACGCGGTCTGGGTGAGCTCGCCGAGCGTCTTGAGTTCGGCGAACTGCGCCTCGTCGTTCGCGTCCGCCGCGCTGCCGGGGCGCAGGCCGTCGCCAAGCGAGAAGCTCACGTCGTAGGCCTTCATGATCTCGCAGATCTCGTCGAAGTTCTCGTAGAGAAAACTCTCCCGGTGGTGCGTGATGCACCACTTGGCCATGATGGAGCCGCCCCGCGAAACGATGCCCGTGCGCCGGTTCGCCGTGAGGTGGATGTAGGCCAAGCGCACGCCGGCGTGGATGGTGAAGTAGTCCACGCCTTGCTCGGCCTGCTCGATCAGCGTGTCGCGGTAGATCGCCCAGGTCAGGTCTTCGGCCACGCCACCCACTTTCTCCAGCGCCTGGTAGATCGGCACCGTGCCGATGGGCACCGGCGAGTTGCGCACGATCCAGTCGCGCGTGGTGTGGATGTTGCGGCCGGTGGAGAGGTCCATCACGTTGTCCGCGCCCCAGCGGATCGCCCACACCAGTTTGTCCACCTCTTCCTCGATGCTCGACGTGACCGCCGAGTTGCCGATGTTGGCGTTGACCTTGACCAGGAAGTTGCGCCCGATCGCCATCGGCTCGACCTCGGGGTGGTTGATGTTGGCCGGGATGATGGCGCGGCCGCGCGCCACCTCGTCGCGCACGAACTCGGGCGTGATGATGTCCGGGATGCGCGCGCCCATGGGGTTGCCGCGCAGGCGAGCCTCGCGAGCGGTGTCGCCCAGGTACTCGGCCATCCACTCGCGTTTGCCGTTCTCGCGCACGGCCACATATTCCATCTCGGGTGTGACGATGCCGCGGCGCGCGTAGTGCATCTGCGTCACGTTCATGCCGCTCTTGGCACGGCGAGGCGTGCGCTGCAGGCCGGCGGCTTGCGCGCGCAGCGCTTCGATGCGTTCGATGGTGGTGTCGTTCTGGCGGGCCTCGTTCTTCACGCCGTCGTCCAGCACCTGACGGGCGCGGCCAGCGTAGGTCTCGGTGTCGCCACGCGACGCTATCCACGCGCCGCGCACATCGGGCAGGCCGCGCGTCACGTCGATCATGGTCGAGGGCTCCGAGTAGGGGCCCGAGGTGTCGTACACCACGACACGTTCGCCATTGGTGAGGGCGATCTCGCGCATGGGTACGCGCACGCCGGGCTGCTGGCCGGGCACGTAGAGTTTGCGGGAGGCGGGGAAGGGCTCGCGGCTGAGGGCCAGCGTCGAGACGGGGAGTTGATCGGGGGCATTCATGGGGGCGGTCTCCGGTTCCGGTGGATGGGCAGTGAATGCTCCGGAGGACCGCCCCATGGACCGCGATGGCGGGTGAACCACCTCCGCCGTGAGAACGGAGGAGGTGCTCGCCCACATGCCGCGTGGGGCATGCGCTCTTCTTTCGCCGGTACTAACCGGATCAAGTTCACGGGTTCGGCTGGTAAGCCGTCTCAGCGCCCGACCTTTTCAGGTCCGGTGCACCCCGGAGCAGAGGGCAGTGTACTTTGATCCTCGTGGCCAACCAATCAAATCATCTCGAACAACCTGCCGTACCCGCAGGGGCGGCCAACCCTGGTATTCGCTGATCGCAGGCGAAGACCGCAGCGCGATAGGCGTCAGGGTTGGCGCACCGTAACATTGCTGACGATGTTCTTCGACGCGTCGTAGGATAGGTTCGTGCCGGTAATTCCGCTGACGGCGAATGTGGTCTCGGACGTCCGCTTGCTGATGTTGCCACTCTGGATGCTGCACTGCCCGTTGGTGTTGGTTGTGCAATTCACTGACGCTCCTCCCACGCTGAAGTCACCAACCACCACGGCGCCCGCCACCGGCAGACCGTTGCCGTCGACAACACCCAGGCTCACCGTCGCGCGCCAGCCGTTGCGAACCAGCTTGCCCGAGCCTGTCAGAGTCGCCACGGACGCAATCGTCGAAGTGGTGGGCGGCGGTTCGCTCGTAGAGGTCTCGCTACCAGAAAAGACCAGCAGGTTTGGCGAGCCCGAGCCTGAGCTCGTGACCACGTTGACCGTGGCCGAGGCCTTGATCGCCTCGTTCACCTGAGTCGGCGAGGCGCTGGGTGTTCCTTGTAGCAACACCGCAGCAAGTCCCGCCACATGGGGAGAAGCCATCGACGTGCCACTGATGGTGTTGGTTGCTGTCGTTGAGGTCGACCAAGTTGATTTGATGCTGCTGCCGGGCGCAAACAAATCGAGGCAGGTGCCGTAGTTGGAGTAGGACGCCCGCGCATCCATGGTGGTAGTCGCTCCTACCGTGATCGCCGTTGGCTCGCGTGCAGGCGAGTAGTTGCAAGCATTGGCGGCGTCGTTGCCGGCGGCCACCACAACCGTGATGCCCTTGGCGACCGTGTTGGCAACAGCCGCATCGAGCGTCGACGAGGCACCGGCACCAAGCGACATGTTCACCACCGCAGGGCGAGTTGCGTTGGCAGCGACCCAATCCAACCCCGCGATGACGCCGCTCAATGTGCCCGAGCCGTTGCAGTCCAGCACCCGCACCGGGACCAAGGTCGCACTTTTGGCAATGCCCCAGGTGGACGAACCGATGGTCCCTGCCACATGAGTGCCATGGCCGTTGCAGTCCGAAGTGCCGTTACCGTCGTTGACGGCGGTGTAGCCGCTGGCAACGCGCCCACCAAAGTCTGCGTTGGCCGCAAAGATGCCGGTGTCGACCACATAGGCGCGAACGCCGCTGCCGTTCCCAAAGTAGGTGTAGTTACCATTGAGCGGCAGATCTCGCTGATCGGTGCGATCCAGCCCCCAAGTCGCGCTGGTTTGTGTCGTCTGACGCAGCGCCACGGGCTGGTCCACCTCGACGTGATCGACGTTTGGGTTGAGTTCCATTGCCTCCAAGAAAGCATCAGCAGCCGCTTCTGGCAAGGTGACAGCGAAGCCCTTGACCACGTTGGTGTATGTGAAATTGATCTCACCGCCGCGCCCGCGCCCGCGCATGGCGTCCTGCGCACGCGCACTCGGTTGGCCCACACCGTCCTTGAACACGACAATGTAGCGGCGGAAAGTCTGGACGGTGCCACTTTCCTCAGCGGCTGCAGCGGCCGTTGCCAAGGCACTGACGGGCAACTGAGCGACGATGTCCGCCACCGGAACAGGTGCCGGCGACTGAAAGTCGACATTGGCGAGCAGCGAGGGAAGCTGAGCCTTGAGAGCCTCCACGGTCGCGGCAACATGCTCGCGTGCCGATTGCCCGCCTTCGCTGCGCGCTGCATCGGCGATCAGCTTGCCGTTTTCACCCAGAGCCACCGCCACGGCTCGTGCAAGGTTGCCCAGCGCACGATCACTGGATCGCACAAAATTCGTCAGCGGGTCTTTGTCTTGCAAGGAAAGTTGCTGACTCACCGCAGCCTTGGCATCGGCAAGGCTGAGTCCGTTGAGCGCCATCTCGGCCGCCACCAGGGTGGTAAGCGGGCTGAGCAGGGAGGCGCCGGAAACGTTGTCTCCGTTGGGCGAGATTTGCACATACGCGCTCGCCGGGGTCATAAGCGTAAAGCCACGACGCCCAGCTGCGCGCAGATCCAGTCCATCATCGTCCGCGTCGCGCGCCGTGTCTGGCACGTGAGTGACCAAGGTGGCCAGGGCCGCCTGGGCTTGCGTCAACCGAGGTGCCACCAGCGTGAACGCGCCAGCTGCATTGGTCGGAAGCGACATGGGCTCGCCAGGATCGTGCGTTTGATTGTTGTTCAAGTCGAGGAAAACGATGGCGCCTTCAATCGGACCGTCGATCACGGAGCCACTGATTTGTTGCGTCGTATCGTTTGCGGAGGCGGCACCTGTGCCGCTCCCGCCGCCGCACGCGGTGAGGACCGCAAGCGCCGCGGATGCCAGCAGGTACTTGGCGTAGAGCTTGCGGCGCGCCGCCGCCTGAGAAGAACTGGGGGTATGCATACTGGCCTCTAAAAAGAACAAAGAGAGGCCGGTAAAGGGCTGACGGGCCCTGAACCGGCGGCCCCGCTGCCGTTGCGCTTGGAAGCACTTTAGGCCGGAAGCTTTGCGTCCCAGCCTTTCGGCTGGTTTGCCATTAAATTGCCGGTTGACTATGCTCCTTTTCAGACTTACCTTCTCTTCCTCAGCGAGCTCTAAGCACCATAATTAACGATGCCGTGCGGGGGGTGGGGGCTGGCCACCCCGGAGATAGTCCAGCGCGCACCTGTTGATTAAATGTTTAGGTGTAGTACCAAATTGCATTCAATGCAGCCTAAATTAACTCCATTGTCATGAGCACAAGAAATATCGCTGCTACGGGTTTAAAAAATCAAACAAAAACAACGAAGTTTAGGAGGCCGACTGATCTTCAATTTCAACCGTTTATCCACTTGCAAGCAATCTGATCACCAATGCATCTCACCTTGATGCCAACAATCGCACGGTTTCGAATATGAAACAATTTAAGACACTCAGAACCATCAGATTCCAGTACATTGATATCACCTGCTGAGCTATGGAGCGGCCCGATCCTATTGACCGGTAATATTTTTGAATAAGGAGTTTTAGAAGTGAGTACATTCAAAAGAGTTAATTTGTTCATCTTGGCAGCAAGTTCGATTGCGATCAGCATTGGCGGTGTGTCGGCATAGACTGCTAACCCTGCCGCTTCTGCCTCGATCTCCAGCAGCGCGAGTCCGACCGCTGCCGCTGCGGTATCCGCCGCTTCAAACGCGACTGGAACCGTTGGCGCAGCAGTTAGTGCCGCAGTGGGCGGCGGCGTTTCCGGCTCCGGTTCCGCCGGTGGCTCCGGCGGTGGCTCCGGCGGCTCCGGCGGTGGCGGCGGTGGGGGTGCACGCTGAAGGTGCAGAACTGAAGTTACCCTCTTCGCTCGCGAGTTGGGTGACTACGCGTCACGCTGACTGGTTCGATTTTTGAACCATTTTTACGGTACCCGCGAGCAACTCACTCCTTCAAACATCGCTCAACGGCCTTTTGTACGGGCCGTTGGGCGAATCACACTGCTTTCGGGCATGTGGGCCGACGTGCAGACTGTGACCAGGCCATCAACTACAAGCGCTACCTTCGCGAGCATCCGGTACACGCAGGCCACCTCAATTAAAGATTGCGCGCAATGGTCGTTCATGCCGCCCCGCATGGTTATTTGCCGGGCCAAGGCTTGGCACGGGGGATTGTCGAGCAGCCCGGATCCAATCCGTCTTCACTGCCCTGTTTTGTCAGACGATGCGTGCGGCTAGGGCGCTAGCGCGGTGACGTCGATCCCGTCGATCCAAGAGGCTGCGCCCAGGTGTCTTCAAACAGCACATCGTCCAGCGCGCAACGCGAGGCCCACCGTTGCCGTTGAAGCATCGGCTCCTCGTAAAAATCATGCACGGGACCGATGCATAACAGAGCGATCGGCTCGGCCCCGTCGGGCATTCCAAGCAGGCACGCCACAGCGATTGGGTCAAACAGCGAGACCCAACCCATGCCAAGCCCCTCGGCCCGGGCAGCCAGCCAGAGGTTCTGGATCGCGCAGGCAGTCGAGGCGAGGTCCATCTGTGGGAGTGTCCTGCGACCAAACACATGCCGCTCACGTCCATCTGCGAGCGCGACCACCCAGACCTCGGCCGCGTCGTTGATGCCCTCGACCTTGAGGCGCATGAAAGCGTCTTCCCGCTCACCCAACGCTCTGGCGGTCTGCACGCGTTCTTGCTCCACCAATGCCTGCAACTTGCACCGCAGCACTGGCGACGCCACGCGCAAGAAACGCCAGGGCTGCATGAAACCCACGCTGGGCGCATGGTGCGCGGCGGTGAGCAGCCGGCGCATCAGTTCGGGTGGGACCGCTCCACCCGCGAAGTGGCGCATATCGCGCCGCTCAAAAATGGCTCGGTAAACAGCGTCTCGCTCGGCCGGGGAGAAGGTCTGATCGCGGGCAGGTTTGTCGGGCATGGCATGCTCAGTTTCGATGCCGCACTACGACGGGATGTTCGCGTTGGATGCTCGCCTATTCTTGGTCAATTCGGTCAGCCCTCGTTGATAGCTGCGATCTGTGCGATCGTGCTGTGCTCGCTGAAGCGGTAAATGGGTAGCTACAAGCGCCGTGAATTCCTACTGTCTTTCCACTACATTGATCGTGCGGGACCATGCCGACGGCGGATGCCACTTTGCCCCTGCCGTCACAGGCGTTGACGAAGCCTCGGCACTCTCTATCGGCCTTGTCGTAGGACTTCTCAGCCGTTGGCGTTTCACTCCGCATGGAATTCCGGGCTAAGTCGCACGGTCTCGCCAATGATCAGCAGACCGGGATGGGTATCATAGGCCGGGGCTCGTTCAACCAAGCGGCGCAGACTGCAGGCCACCACGGTTTGTGTGGGGCGCGTGCCGTCGCGTACGACGGCCGCTGGGGTGTTTGGGCACAGGCCGTGGGCGATCAGCAGCTCCGCAATGTGGGCTAGACGCTGGATACCCATATAAAACACGAGCGTTTGTCCGGGGCGCGCCAGCGCCCGCCACTCGTGCGTGGCTTTGTCGTCAGCCAAGTGTCCTGGGAGGAACACGCAGCTGGCCGCGAGGTCTCGGTGGGTAAGGGGAATACCCGCCGCCGCCGAGCAGCCGGTGGCTGCCGTAATACCGGGCACGACCTCAAAAGCAATGCCCTCGGCCCTCAAGGCCTGCACCTCTTCACCACCGCGGCCGAACACATATGGGTCCCCTCCCTTGAGCCGGACCACCCGCTGGCCGGCCCTCGCGTGCTGAATCAGCAAGGCGTGAATACCCTCTTGTGGCAGAGCGTGGTTCCCCGAGGCCTTGCCAACAAACACGCGCTGCGCCCCCTGCGGAATCAGCGCCAGCACCTCGGGTGAGATCAGTCGGTCGTACATCACTACGTCAGCCCTTTGCAAGCGATCAAGCGCGCGTTGAGTCATCAGGTCGGCCGGACCGGGACCTGCGCCGACGATGGAGACAAAGCCTCTGGCGCCCGACTCATTCGGCATCAACGCCTCCCGGGCCCTGATGAAACACCAGCTCTTGCACCACTTGTCCGCCGACCAGGTGCTGGTCGATGATGCGGTCCATGTTGGCGTCAGTCACGTTGTAGTACCAGGTGCCGTCGGGCTGCACGCACATCACCGGCCCGCCCTTGCAGGCGGCAAAGCAACTCACGCGGCTGCGCTTCACGCGCAACTCGCCCTCGTGCAAACCAGCGGCCTTGAACTTGTTGCCAAGGCTATCGAACAGGGTCTGCGAGGCGCCATCCTGCGTACAACGTGGACCGGTGCAGACCAACAGGTGGCGCTTGTAGCCGCCGATGTGAGGCTTGATGGGTTCGTGCATATCAGACTTGGAAAGGAAGGGTGCGCGCGAAGCGCAAATCACACCGGTCCCCGATACCGTCGCGCCACACCGAAACACGGCTCAGGCGGAAGTCCGACATGGCGGCAAACTGGGCAATGAAGGCACAGAGATTTTCGAGGGTCGGAATGCCCAGGCCGGGGACCTCGTCCAGCAGCCGGTGGTCCAACTGCTCGCGCACCTGCACAAGCAGCGAACGCAGCTGGACCAGATCGACCACCATGCCAGTGTTGGGGTCCACGGCACCCATCACCGCGACCTCGCCCCGGTAGGTGTGCCCATGCACACGCGTGCTGGCTTCAGTCTCGATCTCGCGCTGAAGGGTGTGTGCGGCGTCAAAGAAGAAGCTTTGCGAAATTTCGAATGTCATCGGATTCCAACCATCTTGTGGGTTTGTAGGGTCAGGCGCCAGCGGGGGTCACGCAGACAGTACTCAATGGCCCAGAGGGTGTTTTCTTTCAGCTCAGGGCCGTCCATGGGCTGCAGCAGATGGCGCTCGAAGTTCAGTTCGATCAACGCGTCCAGGTCGATGCCAGACTGGGGAACGACAACTTTGAGCTCGTGGCCTGCACGAATCTTGAGGGATGTGCGGCCCTTGGGACTAACGCACAGCCAGTCCACCCCCGCTGGCGCATCGATCGTGCCATTGGTCTCCACCGCAATCTCAAACCCGCAGCGGTGCAGCGCGTCGATCAACGCGGCATCGACCTGCAGCAAGGGTTCACCGCCCGTCAGCACGACCAGCTTCCGCCCCCCCATCGACGTGGGCCAATGTATCGAAACCCGGTCCGCCAGCGCCTGTGCCGAATCGAACTTCCCCCCACCAGTGCCATCCACGCCGACAAAATCGGTGTCGCAGAACTGGCATTGAGCGCTCGCGCGATCGGCTTCCCGCCCGGACCAGAGATTGCAACCGGCGAACCGGCAGAACACTGCCGCACGGCCGACGTTGCCGCCTTCGCCCTGCAAGGTGTAAAAAACTTCTTTGACCATGTAGCTCATGGAACGGATCTCGTGGGTGGCATCAGGTTGTGGTTGGCATAGTCTGCTCAGGGGCGAAGTGCCGCGCGCGGGAGCGCCTTATTCGGCCTGATCCTCTGCATCCGCCGATGCGGCCACTGCTTCCTCGACTGGTGTGTTCAGCACGGCTTCGACGTAGTCCACTGGCAGCCGGTGCTGCTGCGCCAGTGCGGCCAAGCTCGCGCCATCGGCATGGTCGGCATGCAGATTCTCCATCCAGCCCAGCAGGCCGGTTGAGAGCGAGCGTCCTGCTTTCTCCCCCGTGCGGGTGCTGCCACCGTCGTCCAAGTCGTACTTGTTGGCGTAGCCGCGCGGCGTGACCATCAGACCGTGCTGCACGAAGGTGTGGCTGTTGCCGATCAGGACCGTGGTCAGCATGCCGATGTCGCAATCGCACATTTTGTCCAACGTGGTGAACTCGATGCGCTCGCGCCGCCGGTAGGCCGACTTGACCACCGCCACCGGGGTGTCGGGCCGGCGATGGCGCAGCAACAGCGCCTGCGCCTGCACGATCTGCTGGGTGCGGCGGCCGCTCTTGGGGTTGTAGAGCGCCACCACGAAGTCCGACGCCGCGACCGCGTCCAGCCGCCGCGCGATCACCGGCCAAGGCGTGAGCAGGTCGCTCAGCGAGATGGAGCAGAAGTCATGCGTGAGGGGCGCGCCCACCAGCGCCGCGCAGGCGTTGATGGCAGAGGCACCCGGCACCACCTCGACCTGCACGTCCGACTCGGGCGTCCAGCCGGCCTGGAACAGCACTTCATAGGTCGGCCCGGCCATGCCATACACCCCGGCGTCTCCGCTGGAGATGAGAGCCACCTTCTTGCCTTCGCGGGCGCTGGCCAGGGCATGGACCGCGCGGTCCAGCTCCTCGGTCATGCCCTTGCGGATGACCTCCTTGCCTTCCAGCAGATCGGCCACGAGCTTGATGTAGGTGACGTAACCCACCACCACATCGGCCTCGGCGATCGCGTCTCGCGCTCGCTGGGTCATGTGATCGTGGCTGCCGGGACCGATGCCCACCAGCATGATCTTGCCTTTGACGTCGCTCATTGCGGGGCTTTCATAGCGGAGGCATGGCCTGCATCCGAGCGCTCCAGCAAGGCCGCTACGGCGGGGCGCAGCCAGCGCTGGAAGGCCAGACCGGCCAACGCGCCCATGCTCACCCAGAACGACAGCGACAACCAGGTGGTGGCCCAGATGAACTGGCTGCCCAACTGGCGCAGCGCCACCTGGGCCTCACCCGTGAAACCGGCCAGCGGGTCGGCCATGATGTGCGGCGCGCCGACCACGAAGGGCAGCGCCAGCCAGCCGGCTGCTACGGCCCAGCGCAGGGGGGTGCGCATCAGCGCCACCGACGCACAGGCCAGCGCCGCGGCTCCCGCCGCGAGCACCCACCAGCCCTGGCGAGAACCCAGCCGGGCGGCGTCCATGCCGGGAATCTCGGCGTGCAGACCTATCGAAGGCCAGAAGTGAAAGCTCAGCCAACCAGCGGCGGCCACCCAAGCGGCCAGCGGCAAGGCGCGCAGGGTGGTGCCGCGCCATTGGCACACTGCCATCACCGCCAACACCAGCAGCGCCATGCTGAACGCGTGCAGCACATGGGCCACCCAACTCCAGAGCTGGCGCTCCACCCCTTCAGCGGGCGCCCATGCTTCGGCGTCGCCATGGTCGTGCGCCGCACCGTCCCCGTGTGCGTGCGTGTCGGCAACGGCCAATGCAGTCTCCACCTTCTGGCTTTCGAACCCCTCAGCCGCCAAGATGATCGGCATGGTCTGCCATTGCTGCAGGCCAGTTTGCAAGCTCCCCACCAGCATGGCCACGGCCAGCGCCGCCCAGATCAATCGTCGAAAAATCATGAAACTCTCCATATACAGATAGGTGGCAACCCGTCGGCCGCGCGATCCGAAACGCCCTAAGTGCCCCAACCGGGAACGCGGTGGAGCCGGCTTTGCCGGGCCACTCGCGTTGCCCACTTGAGGGGGTCGCGCGAAGCGCGGCGGGGGAGACTCTCTTAGTGACAGGGTTTGACCGTGACGTGGCGCACATCGTGCGCGGCGTTGTGCGCGATGGGGCTTTCAGCAAAAGCCACGCCGTACAGGACGACCAGGCCCAGCGCGGCACCAGCGGACAGTTGCAGCAGCAGGCTACGCGTGGCGCTCACGCGCTGGGCGTCGGCGATGGGGGTGGTGGTGGATGAATTCATGGCGTGCTCCATTCAGGGTTGAGAAAAAGAAAACTGTCACAGCGGGCAATGGAAACCGTGGCGTGGCGCCCATCGGCGCCACGGTATTTGAATTTTTCGACCAGCAGGGCGGTCATAGGCAAAGCCTGTTCATGGCCCAGCGCTCGGGCGCCTGCCAGCAGGGCCGCGGCCTCGCTGACCGAGGGCGTGCCGGTGTACTGGCGCACGGTCTCCGACGGGTTGGGCACCGGCACCTCGGCGAGCTGGGCAGGGGCGTAGAACGCCATGGCCCAGCCTTGTTCGGCGGCCAGGGCGAGCAGGCCCGCTTCGTCAGCCTTGAGCGTGATGCTGGCCGCTGCCACCACATCCGGGGCCAACGCCCCGGCCTGCGCGAGCGCCGCCCGCAGCGCGTCCTGCAGCGTGACCAGCGGCGTGCCGCGGTCGCAACCCAGGCCCACAGCCACGTTCACGCCTCCGTCTCCACCGGCGGGCGGTAAACGACCAGGCGCTCGTGCAGCTCGGCCCAGTGCGCGTCGGTCACTGGCGCGTGGGTGATCCACAGCACGGCCTTGAAACGCGCCAGGTCTACGTCGGCCAGGCGCTCGAAGCGGTGGATGCTGGGTGGCAGCGGCGTGGGCCGGGTCCACCAGTGTGGGCTGCCCGCTTCCTGCACCACGGCAACAGGCTCGCCGTTGACCACGTGAGCCGACACGCGGGTGATGTTGATCTTGGGCGCCTCAACCTTCCACCCCAACTCGCGACCCAGGATGTCCACCGGAATGGTCTTGCCCACGTCCGAAGCCGTGGTCAGCACCGGCGTGGCACCGAGCAAGGCGGCCACCGTTTCGGCCATGGCATTGGCGCCACCCACGTGGCCCGACAGCACCGGGATCACGAACTGGGCCGCGTCGTCCACCACCAGCACGCCCGGGTCTTCGTCTTTGCTCTTGAGGTGCGGCGCGATCAGGCGAACCACGGCGCCCAGCGACACAAAAAACACCACCTGATCGAAGTCGGCGAACAGCGTGGCGATCTCGTCGCGGAAGGCACCGCTGTAAGCGCGCACCGGGTTGGGCAGGCCCGCCATCAGCGGCGCGAACTTGGTCGCAACGCACACGTGGGCCCCGGGCATCTGGCGCGCGAGATCGGCGGTCTGCTGGGCGCCGTGTTTGGTGATCGCCACGAGGACGACGCGCACAGCGGTTTCGGGGGTGGTCATTCCTGGGTTTCCTCTTCTTCGATTTCGGTGCTTGTCTTTTTGCGGCAGCCGCGTTGCATTTCGCCGCGCTCGCGCCCGGGGTTTTTCACCAGCAACAGCGACAGGTAGTTGACCGGGGTGCCTTTGAGCTGCGCCACGTCGGTGACGATGCGCTCCACCGGCGAGCCGGCTTTTTCGATGAAGAGGCTGTGCGCCAGCAGGCCACGCCGCTCCAGCAGGTCGATCAGATCGTCCAGCAGCGGCTTGACCTTCATCAGCACCAGGGTGTCGAAGTCGGCCAGCATCTTCTCCACTGCCGCGATGCCGTAGGCAGCGGGCACGATGGCGATGGTGTCGTCCTGCTCGGAGAGCGGCACCTGCAACCGCGCGCAGGCGGCGTTGAACGAGGTCACACCGGGCACGATCTCGATGCGGGCATCGTCGTCCAGTTCGCGCAGCACGCGGGCCAAGTAACAGAAGCTGGCGTAGGTGGAGGCATCGCCTTCGACCAGAAACAGCACGTCCTGCCCGCTGGCCAGCAGCTCGCGCACCGTCTCGGCCGCCTTCAACCAGTGGCGCGCCAGCTTTTCGGCGTCGTGCGTCATCGGGAACAGCAACGATTGGTGCCGCTCGGGCAAGGACAGGCCGGCGCGGACCGCGATGTCCAGCGCGTAGCTCTCTTTGCGCAGGCTGCGCACCGGGTAGGTCCAGATGGTGTCGCACCGTTCCAGCAGCGCCCAGGCGCGGCGGGTGATCAGGCCCGGGTCGCCGGGGCCGAGGGAGACGCCAAACAGCGTGCCAGCTTGCGTCATGCCACACCTCCGGCCTGCGCGCAGACGATCCACACCGGGTTCTCCGCCGCCATGCGGTGCATGTGCAGGATGGGTTTGCTGCGCGAGGCCTGCAGTTGCAGCACGTCCCAGCCCGCGCCCAGGCGTTTCAAGGTGTCCACGGCCGCCCCCAGATTTTCAATCGTCACGAAGTTCATCACCAGCCAGCCCTGCGGTCTCAGGCGTTGGAGGACCAGCGTGATCAACTCGGCCAGCTCACCGCCCGAACCGCCCACGAACACCGCGTCCGGGTCGGCCCAGTCCTGCAGGCCCTCGGGCGCTTTGCCATGCAGCAGGGTGTGGTTGCTGATGCCCATGGCCAGGCGGTTGCGCTGCACGATGGCCGCGTCGTCCGCATTCTTTTCGATCGCGTACACATGGCCGTTGCGGCACAGGCGCGCCGCCTCCAGTCCGACCGAGCCCGAACCCGCACCGATGTCCCAGACCACGCTGTCGGCGCGCAGTTGCAGACGTGCCAGCGATACGGCCCGCACCTCGTGCTTGGTGATCAACCCCTTCTCGGGGTGGCGCTGCTCGAAGCTCGCGTCTGGCAGGCCCAGCAGCACCTGCGGCGCGAGCAGGCGGCTGCGCCAGAGCAGCACGACGTTGGGGTCGGCAAAGGGCATCTGCGCAGCCGCGCCGATGGCCATGCCGCTGACGATGCGCTCTGTGGACTGGCAAAGGCGTTCGGCCACCGCCATCTCGAAGTCATCGGCCAGACCCTCGGCCACCAGCATGCGGGCGATGCGGTCTGGCGTGTTGTCCGGGCTGGTCAGGATGGCCAGGCGGTCGTGCTGGCGGATGTCACGCAACAGGGCGTACAGACCGTGTCCGGGCGTGGCACCCGGCACCCAGTCACCCGCGTCCTTGCTGTGCACGGACGAGAATTTCATGTCTTGCCAGGGCAGGCCCATGCGGGCGCAGGCGAGTTGCAGCGTGGACACGTTCGGCAGCACCTCGATGGCCTCGATGCACAGGCGCGACGCGAGGTAGGCCGCGATGCCGTGGCACAGCGGATCGCCCGTGGCCAGCACAACCACGCGCAGCCGCTCGGTCTGCGCGGCGCGGATCCACTCAGGCACCTGTGACAGCGCACCGGTCAGGTCGCGCTGGACCGCAGCGGGCTCTATGTGCGCCGCGAACATCTGCAGCGTGCGGGCGCCACCAATCACCAGTTGGGCCGCTCTCAGATGCTCCAGCGCCTTGGCGCCAAGGCTGACGATCCCATCGTCCAGCACGCCGAGGATTCGGCATTTTTCAATCACAGGGTCAAGGGTCAAGAAGCCTCCGCTATTTTTTTTCCATCGAAATCGCAGACCAGCACCTGCAGTTCAAATTGATCGGGGTAGCGCGTGCGCAGGGTCTCGATCACCTTGCGTGCCAGCGCGGTGTGAAACGCGATGCCCAAGCCCAGCGCATCCATGCATTCACCGGCGTAGCGCGCCGTTTCGTTGCCGCGAATGGCCTCGCAGACGTCGGGCGGCGCGCCAACGCCGGCAGCCAGATCGGCCAGCAGACCGGTGTCAACCTCGGCGCGCCCCGCGTGGGTGATCGTTTCGCCTTGGGCGATCTTGGTCAGCTTGCCGACCATGCCGCCAATGACGACCTTCTTCAACCCGGCCTTCACCGCCGCGCCCATGGCGTAACGCAAAAAGTCGCCCATCTGCACGAACGCCGGCTCGGGCAGCTCGGGCATTTCTTCCATCACGAACTTCTCGGTGCGCCCGCCGGTGGTCAGCACCACCACGCCGTGGCCCAGGGTGCCCGCCACCTGCACACCCTGCACCACGCTGGCGCGATAGGCGGCGGTGGAATACGGCTTGACGATACCGGTGGTGCCCAGAATGGAGATGCCGCCCAGGATGCCCAGGCGCGCGTTCAGCGTCTTCTTCGCCATCACCTCGCCCTGCGGCACGGAGATGCGCACCTCCAGGCCCGTCTCGTCCAGCAGGCCCTGCCCGACCAGGCGCACATTGGCCTCGATGTTGCGACGCGGCACCGGGTTGATCGCAGGTCCTCCCACTGCCAGGCCGAGGCCGGGCATGGTGACGGTGCCGACGCCGACACCGCCCGCCAACACCACCTGGCCTGCCTGCTCGGGCAGCAGGCGCAGGTCGGCGGTGAGGTGGGCCTTGTCGGTGCAGTCCGGGTCGTCGCCCGCGTCCTTGATCACCATGGCGTGGGCGGTCCGTTGGGTGCCGCTGCCATCCACCCGCCCGTCCTGCACGGCGAAGGTCACCCGGTCGCCATTGGGCAGCAGGCACTCGACCTCGCCAGGCACCGCACCCGTGACGAGGCCGATGGCGGCCGCACGCGCCGCCGCAGCGGAACACGCACCGGTGGTGAAACCGGTGCGGGTGCCGCGGGGCGCGTCTTTTTTCATCATGCGGCCAGCTCCCTGGCTTCGGCCAGGCCCAGCAGCGCGTGGATCGCTGCGACCACCAGGGTGGAGCCGCCCTTGCGGCCACGGATCACGATCCAGGGAACACCGGTCTCCAGCGCCATCAGGTCTTTGGACTCTGCCGCCGACACGAAACCTACCGGCATGCCCACCACTAGCGCGGGGCGTGCTCCCTCTTCATGGATCAGGCGAACGATCTCGATGAGCGCCGTGGGCGCGTTGCCGATGCCGACGATGGCGCCGTCGATCAGGCCCAGCCGGTGCGCCTTGCGCATGGCCTGCACCGCGCGGGTGGTGCCTTCGGCCTTGGCCTGCTCAATCACGTCCGGGTCGGAGATGAACTGGTGCGTGCCCATGCCGAAGTGCCCCAGGCGCGGCGCCGACAGGCCGACACAGATCATCTCCACGTCGGCCACCACGCGGGTCGCCCGCGACAGGATCGCGACCAGCCCCTGCTCCACAGCCTGGGGGTGGAAGTCGGTCAGGCCGTTGAAGTCGAAATCGGCGTTCGCGTGGATCATGCGACGCACGATGGGCCACTGCCCGGGCGTGTAGCAGTGCGAGAGCACCTCGCGGTCGATCACGGCAAACGAGTCGTGCTCGATGGCACGGCCTGCGGCGGTGAGCTGCTCCGTGACGACGTTGGCCGTGTCAGGCGCGGGCATGGTCATGGGGGTGCTCGTGGTGATGGGCGAAGTCGTGCGCGTGTACAGGTGCGTGGGGGTGTTCATGCGGGTGAGCGTGGTCGTGGCTGTGCGGCAGCGCGTCGTCATGGTGGTGCCCGCCCATGCCGTGTTCTTCGGCAAAACTGCGGTACTTGCAGCCGTCGCAAGGCATCAGCGCGACCGGTGCGTTGCGCCGCAGGTCGTTCACGCGCTGCTCCAGTAGCTCGAAAATTTCCTTTTCGAACCCGAAATACTTGGTGGAGGCAAAACGCAACATCGGGTACTGACTCTTGAGGTGTTCTACCTGGCGGGTGATGCGTTCCACCAACGTGCCGTTAAACAGGTAATACGGCAACACCACCACCTGCTTCATCCCCAGCAGGCTCTGGCGCTGCACAGTTTTTTCCAGACGGGGGTGGGTGATGCCGGTGAACGCGAGGTCCACCAGCTCGTGGTCGGTTTCCTCCAGCAGCCAGCGCGCCATCTTGGCCATGTCGCCGTTGGCTTGGCGGTCCGACGAACCGCGCCCCAGCACCACCACGCCGGTGGTGCTGGGGTCAGGCATGTCGAGCGCCTGCATCGCGCCCTTGAGGCGGCGGCGCAGGATGGCGAGGATTGGGTCGCAGGCGCTCAGGTGCGGCGCATACAGGAACTGCACCAGCGGGAACTTGAGGCGGGCGCCCTCGATGGCCTGAGGAATGTCCATCTTCACGTGGCCCGCCGCGTTCAGGATCAGCGGCACCACCATCACGCGGCTGGCGCCGGTGGCGGCACGCCTCAGGCCTTCGCTCATGGTGATCTCGGAGAACTCGATGAAGCAGACCTCGATGCGCCAGCCCGGCTGGCGCTGGCGCCACTGCTCGGCGAAGGCAAAGATTTCGTCGTTGCCCGAGGCTTCGCGTGAGCCGTGGCCCACCAGCAGAATGGTTTCAGTGTTCATCGAACGTCCGATGTGAGGGTTGAAGCGGGCACGCTGGCGCGCCGGAAACGGTGGGTGAAACTGGCGTCGTACAGCTTGGACTTGGCCAGGGTGGTCCATTGCCTGGCCCCCAGCGTCGGGCTGGCGATCACCATGGACTGGCTGGCGATTTTTGCGTCGCGGCACAGGGCCTGGATGGTGACGACCGTGCCGCGCACAATTTTTTCTTCGCCCGGCCAGCTGGCCTTATGCACCACCACCACGGGTGCGTCGGGCGACCAGCCCGCCGCCAGCAACTCGGCCGACACCTTGCCCAGCAAGGTGATGCTCAGGAAGATGCACAGCGTGCTGTGGTGCGCCGCCAGTTCGCGCAGCGATTCACCCTCGGGCATGGGCGTGCGGCCCTCGACGCGGGTGAAGATCACGGTCTGCGTCACCTCGGGCAGCGTCAAGCTTTCCACCGCCGCGGCCGCGCTGGCCATGGCCGACGACACGCCCGGCACCACCTGGATGGCGACGCCCGCCGCGTCCAGCGGCTGCACCAGCTCGATCAGCGCGCCGTACAGGCCAGGGTCGCCGGTCTGTAGCCGCACCACGGTATCGCAGCGGGCGGCGTGCTCGATGAGCCAAGCCGACATCTGCTCCAAGGTCATGTCCTTGCTGTCGGCAATCGCGCAGCCTGCTGACGCCCAGCGCAGGGCGGCTTCGCTGACAAGCGACCCCGCAAACAAGATCGCACCGGCTCTCTCGATCAAGCCACGACCCTTGACCGTGATCAAGTCCGGATCGCCAGGACCAGCGCCCACGAACCACACCGTGCCCGACGTCATGCTTCATCCCCTGTTTGAATCCTCGACGACTGTGTCAGGATCACACTAACGTGCTGCGCGAGCACTATGCGCACGCTTTGACAACCCGTGCGTGAGCCAGTCCCGTCCACGCAGCACCTCCCTATGTTCTGCGCGTGGGGCATCACAGGTATGTGAATGAGCTCTCGCAACGTGCTCTGCACGCGGACTGGCGACTTAAGCTCCGGGGC
Organism: Hydrogenophaga sp. GW456-12-10-14-TSB4; assembly: GCF_059424305.1. NCBI lineage: Bacteria > Pseudomonadati > Pseudomonadota > Betaproteobacteria > Burkholderiales > Comamonadaceae > Hydrogenophaga > Hydrogenophaga sp. GW456-12-10-14-TSB4. The sequence goes on from NZ_JBWKZH010000009.1 coordinate 116,022, forward strand.
CATCACTTCGATGCCCAACGCGCACCCAGTGGCCTCTTGCGTCGGACAGCTGGTGCGCCGCAGGTCCTGATTCATGCCAACACCTTTGGCAGAAAAAGCGCAGCTGCGGCTGTCGGACTGGACGCCATCCAGGTGTGGAAATAACTGGCTCGCAAGGCACCTCGTTGGTACACCGCCTCGCCAGCGCCCTTTGCATCACCGCGCGCGGAGACCGCATGTAGCACCGGCTCCAGAGCCGTTTCGCAGACTGAATAGTGAAAGGTATGTCCTCGCAGTTTGCCTCTCGCCAGTTCCAGCTTCTGTGGCCCCAGCGCGGCAAGTCGCGGCTGCATGCGCACCACACCCGACAACAGACCCCACGACACGTGGCTGCGCCCCTCCAAGTCCACTATTGCGTCGAACAGCACCATCATTCCACCGCACTCGGCCCATACCGGGCGTCCCGAGTTCACATGGACTACCAGGCTGTCGCGGGTTGTGTCGCTGATCGACAAAGTTTCGGCGTGCAGCTCGGGGTAGCCACCTGGTAACCAGACTGCATCGCACGCGGGCACGGGATGATTGGCCAGTGGCGAGAAAAACACCACCTGCGCACCCAACGCGCGCAAGGTGTCCAGGTTGGCAGGGTAGATGAAGCAGAACGCAGCATCACGCGCCACCGCCACCGTCTTTCCGGCCAACAAGGGCGCTATCGAAGAAGGGCGCTCGGTAGGGGCGTCAAAGCTGACCGACCAACGCGCAAGATCGGCCGAGTCCAGCTTGCCCAGCGGCGTGTTAAGCAAGGCGTCGGCAGCGGCATCGAGCCGGGCCATTGCATCGAGCAACTCGCTCGCCACTGTCAGCCCCAGGTGGCGTTCGGGCAAGGCGAATGAAGGATTGCGCATCACCGCACCCATCCAACTCGAAGTCGGCTCTCCGTCTTGCGAAGGCAGAGCATCTTGCAACAACTGTGCGTGCCGTCCGCTGGCCACGCGGTTAGCCAGAACTCCGGCCCAAGGCAGGCCCGGGCGGAAGTGCTGCAGACCGAAGGCCAGCGCTCCGAACGTGCCCGCCATGGCCGATGCGTCGATCACAGCCAGCACGTGCAGACCGAAGCGCCGCGCCAGATCAGCCGCACTCGGTTCACCATCAAACAGGCCCATGACCCCTTCAACGATGATCAAATCGGCCTCTTGCGCTGCGGCGTGCAGGCGCGTACGGATATCGAGCTCACCAGTCATCCACAGGTCCAGGTTGTGCACCGGGTGGTCCGTTGCCAGCGCGAGCCACATCGGATCCAAGAAGTCAGGCCCGCATTTGAACGCCCGAACCTTTCGCCCAGCGCGCGCGTGAAGACGCGCCAACGCGGTGGTGACCGTGGTCTTGCCCTGACCGGACGCCGGGGCAGTCACGAGAATGGCGGGGCAAGTGGTGCTCACTGTTGAGACACTGAGTTGAGCGTCACGCAAGCCACTCGTCCCGGCAGGTTATGGCCGGTAGTGGTTTCGTCGAGCTTTCCACCCACACTGTTCACGCGCAGGCCCCTTGGCGTATCTCCTTCTATGGGGCGCCGGACGTATAAATACCGAGCCCACAGACATGGCGGTGGATGCGCGTTGGCTGAGTTGTCGAAGGCAACGGTCTCGAGGCGCAGGAAGGCGCCCCGGAGCACTTGTCCCATCGAGCGCCCCGCAACCGCAGCCGCATTGGATATGTATGCCACAACGCTAGTGGACAGGGCATTCGAACAGGGGTTCTCTATCGTGGCGATCACCGCAGTACCCGCCAGAGAACAAAAAGGCCGGGGCCGGGCGTGCGAAAGGCAAGCCATCAAGCCAGTGGCGTCCCAACGGGGAACGCGCGCAGGTTGCGAAATTTCATGCGAAGGAAGCAGACCGGATCTCGGGCTCTCACCGCCTTCCCCGACGGTGCTTGAGCGTCACGGCGGCGAGCCCGTTGTCGGACGCACCACCACCTTGTTGGCCGGTATCCGGGCTGACAGAACAACCTTCATCGCCTTCCCAGTCGACACGGCGTGTCGTCCAGTGGCTGCGTGATGAAAGCGGAGTGGCCCGATCTGCGTCAGGTCTCTCGTCTGCTTACCGTTGCGGGGGCAGCGCAGGTTAGGTTCGTCCTTGTGGACTCTCCCCCCTGCTTCCCGTTGAACTGCGGTGTGTGAACCACACCGCGAGCACCAACAGTTCAGAGTTTAGCAGGCAGCCAAGATATTCGTTGGGTAGTTCACCCTGCAAACCGAGTCACTTCATGAAGCGCTTTACCGTACGGCGGGCAATGGATTCACCTTCACGGGTCTTGTCGCGACTCGCCGTATTTTCGGCTATGTAGTCAGATTTTGAAGAGATGCCTAAACAGGCATAGTCTGAACAATGTCGAAGCAACAGCGCAAGCCCGTCGGCCCAGGCCGCCGCGCTCATAGACATTGCAACCCATCAACAAGACCGCGAGCTGGAAGCGACCGTGTGGCGCGTTCTGGCGGCCCCGGGCGACATGCTGCACATCGACACCAAGAAGCTCGGGCGCATCGTGCGGCCCAGCCACCGCGTGACGGGCAACCGCAAGGACGGTGTCACTGGTGCCGGCTGGGAGATGCTGTTCGTGGCCATCGATGACCACGCACGCATTGCCTTCACCGACATCCACCCCGACGAGAAGACGCCCCAACGCGGTGCAGTTCCTGCGCAACGCACACGCCTACTACGCCAGCCTGGGGGTGCGCATCCAGCGCCTGCTCACCGACAACGGATCAGCCTTCCGCTCGCGAGACTTTGCCTGGCCTGCCAGGACTTGAGCATTCGCCACCGGTTCACCCGGCCCTACCGGCCACAGACCAACGGCAAGGCCGAGCGCTTCTCCGCGGCCAGGTCTGTCTGTTCGAGCAACGTCACGTGCAGGAACGAGACCATCTCCAGCTCGCCCTGATCAGGGGACAGGTTCTTTATTGCTGACGGAGGTCGATTGACCACCTCCTGGCTGTAGGCCTTCAACCGGTTTAGCGCAATGGTGTTGTCCAGGGCGGCGAAGCCAGCGCGTTGGCCTGAGCGCTGAAGACATCCAGGAGCTTCGCCCGCCCCGCTTCCGGGGCACAGCCCGGCTCGGCGCAGCCGTTCAACTGGTGATGCTGCGCGCCACAGGACGCCACCCAGATGTGCTCTCGGGTCTGCCACCTGTGCTGCTGCGCCACCTGACAGCAACACTGGGCATTGGTGCGACGGACATCGCATCCATAACGTCGCTGTACAAGGACAGATACACCCGCTTCGAGCATCAGCTTTGGGCACGGCAAAGCATTCTTCGACCTCGCGTCTTGAAAGAGACCTGGGAAGGGCGTCGGATCCGACAAAACGCAGATAGAAGCTTGGCAAGCTGGTTCCACCAAGTTTAAACAAGTGCGGGTTAACCCTCAGCTGCTAAACCGGCTTTTTGCACCGGAAATGAGGTCACCCCGACAGTGGCCATGGGGTGCATCGCGACAACCCGGTGGTGTTCAACGAGCTGGTGCTGGACTTCCTTCGCACCTGCTGTCGGGGCACGCCCCGCTAAGCGTCGCGTGCTGCCAGCCCTTCGGCGAGCGCCCGGACCGACAGCGGCGCGCAGCCCTCGGCCTTGTTGCTGATGGTCACGAAGACGTTCTGGCCGGCGCCCGCGATGCCGGCCATGGTGCGCACCAGCAGCTCGCGCGTGTCCTGGTCCACGTCGTGGAGGCGGTCGTAGGGGCTGTACTCGCGCTGGGCGTCTTCGTAGCCGTAGGCACCGTGCAGCGGGTTGAGGTTCCAGCGGCAGACCATGGGGCCGGGCCAGAGCATGCGCAGCAGGGGCAGCTGTTGCTCAAGACGGGGCATCTTGGCGTGCAGGCACAGGCACCAGGTGGCGCCGGCCTCGCGCAGCACGGCGGCGAGTTCAGGCATGAACACCGGGTCCAGCCATTGCGGGTCGCGCACCTCCAGCGCCAGCACGCCGTCGGGCGCGGTGGGCCGCAGCGCCGGCTGCGCGAGCAGCAACAGGCGCACGCGCTGCAGCACCAGTGGCAGGTTGTGCAGCAGGTGCCGGGGCAGGGGGCTGAGCTGGAACACCAGCGCGCCGACCTTGTGGCCCAGGCCGGCGAGCGCGGGCGCCACGAAGTCCTGCGTGGCCAGCGCCGGGTCGAGGAAGGCCGGGTTGGGCTGCAGGCCCCGCCCGTCCTCGCCGCGCACCAGGGCATCGGTCACGTGGCTGGGCGCCTTCACGACGAAACGGAAGTCGTCCGGCACCTGGGCGGCGTAGCGCGCGTACTGGTCTTGCGTGAGGGGACGGTAGAAGCTGCGGTCCACGCTCACCGAGCGCATCAGGGGGTGCTGGCCGTAGGCGCGCAGGCCTTCCTTGGACAGCAGGGTCTCGGGGTACTCGGTGTCCCACACCAGGCCGGCCCAGCCCGGGTAGGTCCAGGACGAGGTGCCCAGCCGCACGCGCGCCGGCAGCGCGGCGGCCAGCGCCTGCAGCGCCGGATCGGCGGGCAGGGGATTCACGCGAGCCAGGCTTTTGCGCGGGGCCGGGGCG